>CAYNZV010000103.1:0-14594 GCA_964401715.1 uncultured Gemmatimonadaceae bacterium
GTTGTCACGCGAGAAGCAACATCCATCGTATAGATCTCGAAATTCCCGTCCCGTCGGCTTTCAAAGGCAATTTTGGTACCGTCAGGGGACCACGTGGGCGAGCCGTCCAGCTCCCTGCCGGAGGTCAATCGGACCACATCGCTGCCGTCCGGATTCATCATGTAGATGTCGAAGTTTCCTCTTACATCCGCTGTGTAGGCGATGCGCGAGCCATCGGGGGACCACGCCGGCGATACATCCTCGCCAGGCCTCGTGGTCAAACGAGTGGGGTTGGTTCCGTCGGCATTCATGTGGTAAAGCTCGAAATCTTGGTCGCGATCTGACACGAATACGATCTGCGAACCATCGGGGGACCAGCTGGGTGAGCTGTCCTGTCCAGGATGATTAGTGAGATTAACCTCTTCCGTCCCGGCGATGTTTACTACATAGATTTCTTGGTTCCCACGCCGGATTGATTTGTAAGCTAATCGATTTCCGGCATCGAAAGGAGAGTTGGCAGGATTACCCGAGCTTCCGCAACCTGAACCGATCAAGGTAATCGAAATCAACACGTAAAGAGCGAGGGTCCTGGAGATCCACATCGACTTCATTGCTAACGCCAGTGCTTAACACTGCAATTGGAAAGCGGTCGAACCGGGAAGTTCGAGGTCGGGAAACCCCGTGGCGATTCGAGGGTGGTCGACCGTAGGAAACTTGGGCCTGCCATCAGCTTCCGCGTCGAATGTTCGTCGAACTCAATTCGCTGTGGAAAGCCGATTCTGGTATCGCTTCGAACATACTCTCTAATGCTGCGGGGATGCTCAAATCGTCCAAGGTATACCAATGGTCATCAATGGTGCGCCCGGCAACGAAGAATTTTCCTCCCGTATCCCCTATCGACGTCAACGTTTCCTCCACACCTTTGCAGCCCGCTTGGTAGTATCTCCCGTCGAGGAGCCGTTGGGCCGTATCCATTCCCAAGACAAAGTGGCAATTGGCGAATTCCGCCGCCTTGTCCATAAACCTTGGGGTCCGTGTGACGAGAATGGGGTAGCGGCCAACGATACGTGCGACACGACGATCGATCTCGTCTCGATCCAGATCAGGCTTGTCCACATTGACCACCGAGATCTCCATCGATAGGGATCTTCCGCTTTGCTGCTCCGCCACCTCCGCCAACGAAAGATGACCTTCGTGGAGCGGATTGAACGAGCCAGGAAAAAGCAAACGGCCTTCACGTTCAACCTCAATTCGGGGCTCACCGTCAAGTCCGATCTCGACCACATCGAAATGCCCGCTCAACATTAAATCGAGCGGATCATTGGTTACAAGCCTCTCTTCCTCTACCTCCACATTTACTGGTAGTCCATAAGATTCTTCTGACAGACCTGAGGTTTGGCAAATCAGGTGTAAAGCGTAGTTGGACAGCACCTCCTCCTGTTCGAGACGGTTCGATTGCCCGATGAAACGCAGCGTGGCGAGATTGAATTTGGACGAGTTCCGGAGGGCAACGAAGGCACGGTCGTCTCCGCGACGTTTTCTGCTTGTGGCCAAGGCAGCCGTGCAGCCGAAACCCATGGTGGTCCCTGTCGCCTCATCAAACTGGCAAGCGCGAGCATATGCCCTTATCGCCATTTCCCGAGCTGTTTGTCGATTACAGCCGTGAAGCTTGGAGGCTCCAAGGTACCTACACAGGGCGTTGGTATGATACGGAATCTGGGCTTCCAGTATGCAGCCCGATGCACCCGGATGATTCAGCAACCACGAAATCAAGGTCGCACCACCGCCAGTAGTGGCCAAGGAGAGACGGCAATCAGTTGCGAAGATCGACTCCACCTTGTTCCAGGTGAGCGATGTTTCGGTCATGCGAAGAGCGAGCTGATCCAGTCATAGATACCCCGTACTCCCCACCCCGTCAAAAACGTACCGCTGATCAGGTTGAGACTACGGAGTAACCAGCCCATACGTAGCGGCGCGGGTAGGAATCGAAGGTCGGTCCAAACCATGAGGAAACACCAAAGACCGCACGTAAGTACACCACCAAGTATAGCTGCCGGGGTAACGATATTCACCGGGTTACCGCCCAACCACATGATCGTCACCCCACCGATCCCGCAATAAGTAACAACCCAGGGTCTCAAACTGTTGATGCTACCTTTGGCTACACGAGGCAGTATAGGCCGGAGACAAACGTAGGTCGTGCGGACGTACAGTTCGTAGGCGCCAAGGATTGTGCCAAAGAAGGCGGTAAAAACTCCCACCTGATACAGATAGACCAGATTGGGATGGAGCAGTGTAAGAAACTGGGCCTGGACCGAGAGTAGCTGCAAGCCAGATGGGACCACCTGCTTGGGATGGAGCACCACTGCCCCCAGAACCATAAACGCCATGGTGAAGGCGACAATGCACCCAAAGGAAACTGAAGAATCGATGAAGGGGGCGCGCAGCCAACCTTTGCCCAGCGCCGTATTCCTTTCATCCGTAGCTAGGTTTACCCCGGCGGGGCCGGCGTGGGTCTTACGCCCCAGCAATCCCCAACTCTTTTCCTTTAGCATTCCGATATAGCCGAAGTAATCCTGCGTACCCCCTCCGATGGCCCCCAAATAGGTCCCCATCTCCACCCAAGTCGAGCGGGCGGCGATAGCGGGATATCTGGCAGCTACCCAAGGCTCGAAAGTGGGCATGGACGGAACCAGAGTTCCTAGGAGGATCGCCAGCCAATCGGGCTGCAAAACCAACGCTGCAACCAGAATGCCGATCAATAGCAATGCGACAATTATGGTTTGCATGCGTTCGAGGGCCGCGTAGGTCTGCACCAAAGTGAGCGTTATGGCAGCCACAACAAAACCGGTTCCCCAGATCCGTGCATCCCCCCAAAACCCAGCCTCACCCAGATCGAAAATCCAAACGGTCAACCCGCCAAGCATTTTTGGAAGCCCAGACAGCCACAGGGGAAAACAGAGGAGCGTGATGCCGGTTAGTAACCAGACCGCCCATCCCTGCGGTCCCGGCAGATATTTCCAGCGTTCGATCGGGTGTTCTCCGGTCAAGGTCGCGTACCGGGCGGCGGTGTAAACCTGTACGAACTTCATCAGTCCCCCCCCAACAAAACACCACAACATGGCATGACCGAACAGTGCTCCTCCGCGGGACGCAAAAACCGTTTCGCCGCTACCGATGGTCACTGAAGCAATTATGGCCCCCGGGCCGAAAAGACGTAGCATGGGTATGAAACCGCGTTCCTTCATGGCCGCGGTTAGTTCTGGGTATCGTTCCGTTCCCGACATGCGCCTCGTCGCTGCTTGTTCAAATTGTAGTCGCTGATAGAATGCGCAGATGATATCCCCCTCCCATTCTGGTGTCAACGAACTTACGGCTTTGGACAAGTTCCCTACTGCTTGAATCAGTTTCTAGGCGACTCCAGCAAACATTCGCTCGACGGAATCGATGTAATCGGGGATCTCGATACGCTTCTTGCAACCGTGTTGCGGCCGTCTTGACAATGCCTAGGTGGTCCCTACTTTGTGTATTTTTACATACTTGCAGCCATCTTGGACTTCCAAAGCGAGAAAGACATGGGCGCTGAAAGTTGGAAAAATAGGCTCGGCGACAAGATCGACCCCGAATTAGGCAAAGAGATCGACATTTTCGAAACACAGATCTCTTTGAGAAAGCAAGACAAAATCGACGAGGTTTTGTTTGCCGAGACTCGTTTGCGACGAGGCGTTTACGGTCAACGATACGATAACGGCCAACGCTTTGATGGGTCGCAAACCAGAACCCTAAGCTATCCGACTGCCCAGACGAAAGGACCAGATACCGCCTGGCATGCCCCCGGGATGGTACGTATCAAGATTCCCTTTGGTAGCTTGACCACCGAACAGATGTTCACTCTGGCGGATCTCGCTGAAGAATATTCGGACGAGATTTGCCACGTCACCACCCGCCAAGACGTGCAGCTTCACTACGTGCACATCGACGACACCCCTGACTTGATGCGTCGACTCGCCGCTGTTGGAATCACGACCCGGGAGGCTTGTGGTAACTCAGTGCGCAACGTAACCGCGTGCCCGTTGTCAGGTGTATGCACTACCGAAACCTTCGACGTTACTCCGTACGCCAAGGCCTGCTACCAGTTTTTGCTCGGTCATCCGGACGCTCAAGACTTCGGTCGGAAGTTCAAGATCGCGTTTTCCGGCTGCAAACATGAAGCTTGTGGGCTCACCAGCATGCACGATATGGGGGCCATTGCCACTACTCGCGAGGTAGGTGGTGAAGTCCAGCGCGGTTTTGAGCTCTACGTTGGTGGCGGCTTAGGGGCAGTACCGCACCAAGCAAAGCTGTTCGACGAGTTTGTACCGGCGGAGGAACTCCTGCCGACCGCGCAAGCAATCGCCCGCGTCTTTGCCCGCCTTGGCGAGAAAGCCAATCGGGCGCGGGCGCGCATCAAGTTTCTTGTTGCCAAGCTTGGCATCGACGAGTTCCGGCGTCTCGTCCAAGAAGAAAAGGTAGCCATGCCACCAGACCCTCGCTGGTCACAACTGGTCCGCGACTTGAGTGCCGGCGATGAGAAGCCATTGAAGCCCGGTCAGAGCCTCAACGGTCAGAACCTTCCCGATGGATTTCCTGAGTGGTATCAAACGAACGTTAACAAACAACGCCAAGGTGGTTATGCGGTAGCGACCGTGGCCTTGCCGCTTGGCGATATCACCTCACATCAGTTGCGTGCATTGGCGGAGCTGTGCCAACGTTTTGTACGGGACACGGTGCGCATGACCGTCGAACAAAACATCGTTCTCCGCTGGGTCACTGAAACGGACCTACCTAACCTCTACGCGGAACTGGCAAAGCTCGGGCTGCATCAGTCTGGGGCCGGAACCATTGTCGATGTCACCGCGTGCCCAGGAACCGACACTTGCAAACTGGGCATCGCCTCGTCCCGCGGACTCGCCGCCGAGCTGCGCCGTCAGCTGGCGGAAAGGAACATGCAATTCGACGAGAACGTGAAGGATCTGCGCATCAAAATCAGCGGATGCTTCAACTCGTGCGGACAGCACCACGTAGCCGACCTAGGCTTCTATGGCGTTAGCCGTAAGATGGGCGGTTTCACCGTCCCTCACTTCCAAGTAGTTCTCGGCGGTCAATGGTCGGCAAATGCCGCTTCCTTCGGTCAGCCTATCGCTGCCATCCCGGCCAAACGGATACCGGATGTGGTCACAAGGATCACAGAATTCTATCTCCGAAAACGTGACAAGCAGGAGAGCTTTCAGGAATTCATCCGGCGGGTTGGCAAGAGAGAGATAAAGTCGATGCTGGAAGACCTGACCCAAGTACCGGCTCGGGACGATGACCCCTCTTTCTTTCATGACTGGGGCGACCCGCGAGAATTCACCATTGGGGATATGGGTAAAGGGGAATGCGCTGGCGAGGTGGTCCCACTCATACATTTCGAGCTGTCGGCGTGCGAACGCGAGGCATTCGAAGCCCAGGTGCTGATGGACGAAGGCGACCATAAAGGTGCCTGCACTACTGCTTATGCGGCTATGGTGCACGCTGCAAAGGCGCTGGTGAAAACTCAGTTTCTGGATGTTCCAGAAGACCCCGACAGAATAGTCAGTGAGTTTCGCACGCGATTTGTCGACACCCAACTGTTCTGGGATCAGTACGCCAAAGACAAGTTCGCCAACTATCTACTCAGGGCACATGACAATCCCCCCATCGGGGGCGACGCCGATGTAGCTCGAAGTTTGACCGAAGAAGCGAGCCTCTACATAGAGGCCGCCTATCGTTGCTTTGACGCCATGGGCACTTCAAATACACCAACATAGGTCGAGATCGCAGCTTTTATGGTATCGAGTCGATTCAACCTCAAGGTCTTTCTCACCGAGTGGAATGTCACACCGGAAGAAACCTTCAAGACTTTCAACAACTGGATCACCGAAACTGATGGTGAAACCCTGATCGACGTGGCCGATTACAGCCATGTGCACGAAGGACCCGTCACGTTGCTAGTGGGGCACGATGCGAATTATTCGATCGACACATCGAACTCCCAGCTTGGTCTGGTGTATTCGCGTAAGCAGCCGTTGAACGGAGATTCCTGTTCTCGGCTGAGCTCCGTCTTCAAATCGGCTCTGTCAGCATGCCTTCGCTTGGAGCGCGATGAGAAGCTGCAGGGACGCGTCAAGTTCCGTGGCGACCGGTTCTTGCTGATTAACAACGATCGTTTGCACACTCCCAGCAGCACGACCTCGTTGGAAGTTCTGCGATCCGACCTTGAATCATTCCTGAACGATCTGTTTGACGGGTCGCCTGCCAGAGTCGAACATAACACCGACAAGCGCAAACGCCTTTGCATAACAGTATCCACTTCTAAGAAGTTCGATATTGCCGCGCTTGTTGCCCGCCTCGATGCTTGACAGTCGAGGGGGCTTCGATATCTTTGAATTACGTTCCATTGGTAGCGCTTTTATATTTGCATTGTAGGAGAAATACATGACATATATCATCGCCGAACCCTGCGTTGAGGTTAAGGACAAGGCGTGCGTAGAGGTCTGTCCGGTTGACTGCATTCATCCGGTCGACGGCGACGGAGAACCGATGCTGTACATAGATCCAGATGAGTGCATCGATTGCGGCGCCTGCGAACCGGAGTGTCCGGTCGAAGCTATCTTCGCCGAAGAAGATCTACCCGAAGAGTGGAGTAAATACACCGAAATCAACGCCAAGTACTTCGAGCTGAAAGATACGCCCGACGAGTGGGCTCAGTATAAGCAAGATAACACAGAGCATTTTCAGAAGAAGGAGTAGCATCAACGAGTAGACCGAAGCGTCGTTCCGACAAAAGCCGGAATGCCTTAGGCATCCCGGCTTTTCTGTGTCCTTGACGGCAATCTCGAGCTATCAGTACCTTCTCTGCTCTAATTATTAAGCACATAGGAAAATATCAATGGCTAAAAAGAAGAAGAAGACAAAAGGCGGAACCGCCGACAAAGACAAGCTCTGGTTCATGTACCGGAAAATGTGCGAGATCCGCTACTTTGAGGAACACGTCTGGGACGTGTACACCCGTGGCTGGATGCCCGGCCTTGCCCATTTGTACATCGGCGAAGAGGGAGTCGCCGTGGGTGCCTGCGCGGCGTTGCGCGACGACGACTACATCACCAGCACCCACAGGGGACATGGCCATTGTTTGGCCAAAGGTGGAAAGCTGGACCGCATGATGGCCGAAATCATGGGCAAGGAATTGGGTTACTGCCGCGGAAAGGGCGGTTCGATGCACATTGCCGACATGTCCGTGGGAATTTTGGGCGCCAACGGCATTGTGGGAGGTGGTTTCGGAATTGCCACCGGGTCCGCATTTTCGGCCAAGATGCGAAAAACCGATCAGGTCGCAGTCTGTTTTTTCGGCGATGGTGCCGCAAACCAGGGGATCATGATGGAAACGATCAACATGGCCGTCATTTGGGACCTCCCGGTAATCTACTTGTGCGAGAACAATCAGTACGGAGAGCACACGCCGTCCGAGAAGGTCACCGGGGTAAAGAACATCGCCGATCGCGGAGTTGGCTTCGGAATCGAGTCGAAGATCGTCGAAGGATCGGACGTACTGGAGGTGTTCGAGGCGGTATCTGCGGCAGTCGATAAAGCGCGATCCGGCAAGGGCCCCACCCTGCTCGAGGCCAAAACCTACCGCTACCGAGGACACCACGTCGGTGATTCTGGCTACTATCGCACCGACGATGAAGTCAAATGGTGGATGGAGAATAAGGACCCGATAAAATTGCTCGGCGACCACATGATAGCTAACAAGGTCACGACACAGGACGAGTTGGACGCCCTGAGCGAGTCCGTCGAGGAAGAGGTAGAAAAAGCGGTAGAATTCGGTAGAGAGGCGCCGCTTCCGGCGCCCGAACAAGCCTACGAGGATTTGTATGCCTGACAAAGATATGTTGTTCAAGGAAGCGGTGATCATGGCGATGGGCGAGGAAATGCGTCGTGATGAAAACGTGTTCCTTATTGGAGAAGACGTCGGTGCCTCCGGCGGAGTGTTCAAATCGAGCGAGGGACTCTTCGACGAATTCGGATCGGAACGGGTGGTGGACACGCCGATCTCGGAAGCTGGATACGTTGGCTTGTGCGTCGGCGCCGCCATGACGGGCTTGCGGCCGATTTGTGATGTTATGTTCGGTGATTTTGCGTTCCTCGCCACTGATCAGATCATCAATCAAGCTGCCAAGATCCGCTACATGACGGGTGGGCAGTGCGATGTTTGCCTTACAATAAAGACCACTATGGGGGCCGGCCGATCGTCGGCTGCGCAACACTCCCAGTCATTGCATGCCGTTTACGCGCACATACCTGGTCTGAAGGTAGCCGTACCTTCCTGTCCGCGCGACGCCAAGGGACTCTTGAAAACGGCGATACGGGATGATAACCCGGTCATCGTCTTCGAAGACAAGATGATGTACAACGATACCGGCCCGGTTCCGACCGAAGAAGACTTTGCGATTCCTTTCGGAGAGGCCGCCGTCCTGAGAGAGGGGTCCGATGTGACTATTGTCGCCATTTCCAGTATGGTCGGAGTCGCTCTGAAGGCTGCCGAGATCTTGTCCGGCGAGGGCATCGAAGCCGAAGTGGTCGATCCGCGAACCCTCGTTCCCCTAGACACCGAAACCTTACTGGAATCGGTTCGTAAAACCGGTTACGCCGTAGTAGTGGATGAGGGAGTCCAGCGCTTTGGAGCGACTGGAGAGATCGCCTCCGTACTCACCCATGACGCCTTCGACTACTTGGATGCGCCGGTTGCACGCATAGGAGCAGCAGAAGTGCCGGTACCGTTCAGCCCAACCCTCGAATTTCCCACCATCCCCGACGAGGAGCGGGTGGTCCAAACCGTCAGATCATTGCGGAGTGATTAGTTGTCCAGGCCCGTTTGCCTTGTAACGGGGTCTAGCAGCGGTATTGGCGCGGCGATTGCCTCTGCCTTCGCTGAAAATGGCTCTGACGTCATCATCAACTACAACACCGGCGAGGAGCGGGCGCAGCAGATCGCCTCAGATCTGCGCTCGCGTTACAGCGTCGAAACACTCACTCTGCAAGCCGACTTGTCAAAACGCGAGGCAGCGTTTGACCTGGTCGACCGCACTGTCTCCCACTTCAAACGTCTAGATGTAGTCGTCAGTAACAGCGGCGTCGTCAACTACATCGCGGGCGCCGACGGCAAGCTGGTGCGCTACCGATTTGCTGAGACCCCCATGGACCACCTAGACCAGGAGATGGCCAGGGTCATGGACTTGAATCTCATGGGTGCCTACCGCTTGATGCAGCGTTCCATGCATCACATGACAGCCTTCGCCGAGAAAGAGCGCGCCAAGGGCGAAACACCGCAACATCGGAGCATCTTGGTGATCTCATCGATCTCCGACGTGGCTCCAGACGCCACCCGCATCCCTTATGGGGTCAGTAAGGCCGGCATTCATCATGCAATTATCGGTGCGGCGTTCGAGGGGGGGCCGTTGAACATCACCGTGAACGCCCTGCGACCGGGCGTTGTTACCACACCCCTCACCTCCAGACCGGCCGGAATCCAAGACCCCGAATCGGGCCGCGAACTCACCGTTGCGGAAACCTATGAGCTCATGGCCGAAGGAGGTTCTCAAGTGGTGAAGCGGATCGGCCGTCCCGAAGAGATTGCCTACGCCGCCTACGCCTTTACCCACATTCCGTACATGACGGGACAACTCGTCGCCGTCGACGGCGGATTCACCTTGGTGAACGGTTTTCCCAATCGTGAGCTGTTTTTGCGGGAGGGGTTCAGGCAGCGGAAAGAAACAGGGGCCTGAGGCACCGGAGCGTCGCACCCGATCCGGTGTGGCGTTATTCGCCTTCCCTGCGAATACTCCCCATCTGAATCTCGATATCCTCACGATCGGCCACCCGTTCGAGGCGTCCGTCGCGAATCCAAGCCACTCGGTCAGCGGCACTCAACATCTTGTCGTCGTGAGTAACCGTGATAATCGTGGTCCCCATGTCCGATTGTAGCTGCTTCATGTAATCGATTATTTCGCGACCCGTATTGCTGTCGAGGTTACCCGTCGGCTCGTCCGCCAAGATTATGCGAGGGCGATTTACAAACGCTCGGGCAATTGCAACTCGTTGTTGTTGCCCGCCGGAGAGCTCCGTGGGCAGATGGTAGCAACGGTCGCCTAGACCAACGATCTCAAGACACTCCTTAGCCCGTTCCTCACCCTCTTTAGTACTATACCCAGCAAAAACAGTGGGTAAAGCCACATTCATGAGTGCACTCATCACAGGAAGCAGATTGTAGGTTTGAAATATGTAACCCAGCTCAAAACATCGTACGGCAGCGAGTTTTTGCGGACTGAGAGTAGCCAGATTAGTTCCTTCGATTAGAACTTCGCCTGAAGTGGGCGTTTGCAGGGCCCCTATCATGTTGAATAGGGTTGTCTTGCCCGATCCTGAAGGGCCCATGATCGCAAAGAACTCGTTTTGGTAGACCTGCACCGACAAGCCCCGAAGTGCATGAACATGGGTCGACTCGTCCCGATTCTTGGCGTTGTAGACCATTTTTACTTCCCGCACATCTACAATGCTGTCGCGTCCGTTTTCAGCCATACTATCGGAACTCCCAAAGATGTTGCTTAACACCAATAAATGTAGGTGTTTGCAGTGTACATAGGCTGAATTTACGAAGCCCGGAAATGCAAGTCAAACAGAACAAATCTCCAAGACATCGCCGTCGGTTTCACGTCACAGCTAACAAAATTGACAACAAAACTAAACAATCCGCCCAAATTGCCGATATTATCTACAAGAAATGACTTGACTCTAAAAGCTACCATTTGGTACAATTAAATTAATAATCCGTAGATTTCTATGACTGTACGTGCCCCTGGACGCGCCCCTACTCCAGGACTTTGTGAGGAGATTCATAATGCTTAATGGTGAACAATTTATTGATATTAAAGAAGTTGCTGATACGTTTGGAAAATCCGTGGAATCGATTAGAAAATATAAGAACTTTGGAATAATTCGGGTCTCGGACAAACGTGGCAACAAGGACCTCTTCGACCGCAAGGAAATCCTGAGCGTCAGGGACCGTATTCGCGACATGCGCTTGAAAGGTTTGTCACTTTCCCAGATCGCCGATCAGCTCGACGCAGCTCGTCGCGACGACATACCGCGACCCGAACCGATCACGCCGGTAACGGGAGAATTACGGAATCCGGATGGCCCTCTGAAAGTCCTCATCGTAGACGACGAATCTGAAGTCCGAACCAATCTGAGCGAGTTTCTAGAGAGGAATGGATATTCCGTTTGCGATGCCGGCGACGGTGAGGAAGCGCTCGCTAAAACGTTTACCGAAAAACCAGATCTGATCCTGCTGGATCTCCGTCTGCCCAAAGTGGATGGCTACCAGGTGTGCCAGACTCTGAAAGGCAACCCCATCACCTCCGCCATACCAATTATTATGATCACTGCGTTGAATGCCACACCTCAGAAGGTTAAGGGCATCGAGTACGGGGCTGATGATTATGTGGAAAAGCCGTTCGATTTGGACGAGCTGGTGGCACGGATGCAAATGGTTGCGCGACGAGTCTACCCGCAGGGCTAGGCCTCATCTGACGGCTCGTTGACGTCACTAAGAATCATTATGTCGCGTCCCCGGCACTCGATGTAACCCTGCTCTTCCAGCTGCTTCAAAACACGAGTTGCCGTCTCTCTCGTCGTCCCGGACATCTGGGCAAGCTGCTGGTGAGTAGGTCGATTCTTAACCAGCACGCCGCGGTCGTCGCGCTCACCTCCCTCGGCGGCAAGCTGCAGCAAGGTTTTTGACACCCTGTTTGTAGCATCCAAGAGCGCAAGGCCAGCGATCTTGTAGTCGACCTTGCGCAGTCTCGAAGCGAGTTCTTTCAACAGACCGATCACGATTGACGGTTTCTCTGTAATCAGCCGCAGAAAGTCGGGACGCCTGAGCATGATCAGCTCGGTGACCTCGATGGCCGTCACATCAGCCGACCTAGGTTTCCCATCCAACAAAGACAGCTCTCCGAAAACCTGCCCTTCCCCAAGAAACGACAGGATCACCTCCTTACCACCCTCTCGCGACACGCTGACTTTCACCCGCCCCTTCTGAATAATGAAGAACGCATCTCCTTCCTGCTCAGCCAGGATGATCGTGCTCCCACGCCCGAACTGTCGACTGGTCGTGTTTTTGGCGAGAGCCTCGATCTCCTCACTACTCAATCCCCGGAATAACGGGACATTGTGCAAAAACGCTTCTGTCATGGCTTTCTAAACCGAACTCTCGGCACGAAGTCGATTGATTTCGTCCCGCAGGTGCGCCGCCTTCTCGAAATCCAGTCCGCTCGCCGCTGATTTCATCTGTTTCTCTAGCTCCGCCACGAGTTCCTCCACATCCGTCACATCTCCGCAGTCTGGAACCGGCTCGCCGACGGTGGGCACCTCGGCGCCCTTTACCCGCTCCAGCACTGAGGTGGTTTGTAGGATCTCTTCGCGGCTACGGTAGATTGTTTCCGGAACAATCCCGTGATCTTGGTTGTAAGCCTCTTGGATGTTCCGTCGGCGTTCGGTTTCGTCCATGGCGCGCTGCATCGAATTAGTGACCTTGTCAGCGTAGAAGATAACCAAACCGTCCGCGTTTCGTGCTGCCCGTCCCACAGTTTGAATCAACGCTTGCTCCGATCGGAGGAACCCTTCCTTGTCGGCGTCCAGAACCGCCACCAGCGAAACCTCCGGAAGATCCAATCCCTCGCGCAACAAATTCACACCGACCAGAACGTCGAACTCGCCCAGCCGAAGATCGCGCAATATCGCGACTCGCTCCAAGGTCTCTATGTCGGAATGCATGTACCTGACCTTGATATCCATTTGATCGAGGTAATCGGTAAGCTTCTCGGCCATTTTCTTAGTCAACGTGGTTACCAACACCCGCTCCCTGCGTTCACTGCGAATGCGTATCTCCTCCATCAGATCGTCTATCTGTCCCTGCAGAGAACGGATCTCTATGATCGGATCGACGAGACCGGTTGGTCTAATCACCTGCTCTACGAACACGCCGTTGGATCGCTGCAACTCGTAGGGACCGGGCGTCGCGGATACAAAAACCGTGGTTCCCATCTGGCGTTCGAACTCTTCAAAAACAAGTGGACGGTTGTCGTAAGCAGAAGGCAATCGGAAACCGTGCTCAACGAGGGCATCCTTGCGCGAGCGATCTCCCCGCCACATCCCCTTGACCTGGGGCACAGTAACGTGAGACTCGTCTACGAACAGCAGATAATCTTCCGGGAAGTAGTCCATCAGGACATACGGAGGAGAACCGGCTTCGCGCCCATCCATGTAGCGGGTATAGTTCTCGATACCCGGGCAGTATCCTAACTCGCGGATCATCTCGACGTCGTACTTGGTGCGCGTTTCCAATCGGTGTGCTTCCACCAGCTTGTCTTCTGATCGCAGATTTAGCAGGCGCTCCTCGAGCTCCACCAAAATACCTTCGCACGCCTCGTTTACCTTCTCTTCGTCGGTGACGTACGCTTTTGCGGGATACAAAGTGGTCTCCGTGCGGCGCTCTACCACAGCGCCAGTCACCGTGTCGATTAGAGATATCTGCTCGATTTCGTCGCCAAACAACTCTATCCGAATCGCTCGGTCTTCTGAGGCGGGCACGATCTCGACAATGTCCCCCCGGACCCGAAAGCAACCGCGGCAAAGTTCGAGGTCATTTCGATTGTAGTAGATGTCGATCAGACAACGCAGAATCTGGTCGCGCTCGACAATCTGCCCCACCCGAAGATCGAGACTTTGCTCCTTGTATTCGCGCGGTGATCCAAGGCCGTAGATGCAGGAGACGGTAGCGACGATGATCACGTCGCGACGTTCCAGTAACGCGCTCATCGCTTTCAGACGCAACCGATCGATCTCTTCGTTGAGATCAACTTCCTTTTCGATGTAGGTGTCGGTTGCAACCTTATAGGCTTCTGGCTGATAATAGTCGTAATAGCTGACGAAATACTCCACCGCGTTTTCCGGGAAGTATCCTTGGAATTCGCCATACAGCTGGGCTGCCAGCGTTTTGTTGTGGGACATGACCAGCGCCGGGCGTTGTAGGCGCTCGACAACGCAAGCCATGTTGAAGGTCTTGCCGCTACCGGTCACACCCAAGAGAGTCTGGAACTGGTGGCCTGCTTCGATGCCTTGGACTAACTCGCCGATCGCCTTCGGCTGATCACCTCCAGGTGCGTAGTCAGATGAGAGTTTGAATTGAGCCATCACGTGGGCGCGTGGTATTGTGCAAATCTAGCGGCCCCCTATGGCACTTGTCAAGCAAATCTCAACCAAACCAAACGATCCTACTGCCATAGTGGCACAAATATCCCTTTATTGACAATTAACTTTAATAACTCTATTAAGATGATGTTAATTAAATGATTGTTTATATTTATCTTTCGTCCGTTCAACGGTTACTGGCACCAGCCTTGCTAAGCCGATGGATAGGATTATGTCTACCATTTCACACAGCAAAGCTGGAGAGGCAAATGGCTAAGGTAATAGGAATAGATTTAGGCACAACG
>CAYNZV010000104.1:0-6251 GCA_964401715.1 uncultured Gemmatimonadaceae bacterium
CCCACCAGATCGCGCGCCGTCTTCTCCTTCCAGCGCACCGGTGCACCCAGTTCGTCACCTTGCAGTGGAACGCTGTCTTCGAACGTGAAACCCTCGTAAGGTACAACTCCGTACGGGGCCCGATCCCCCGGCGCGTTCGGATGGGAAGCCTGCACACGGACCCGTCCGCGGGGCGCCTTGAAGTTGATGTTCAGCGAGCCGTCGATCGGGTGCATGGGCTTGAGGCGCAGGTAGCCGACCCCGACGCTGCGCAGGTAAGCGAGTCCGTCTTTGCGTAGAGTGGCGTAACAGAGAGTGCTGGCCCCTTCCTCACGCTCCATTCCCTCTGGCGGCAACCCGTGGCTGAAGTCCCTTCCATAGAGGGAGAAGCGGAGGTTGTCGTCCTCGTCGTACCCCATGATGGTCGGGGCACCGAGCCAGCTGCCGAACGAATCGCCGTGATCGCCCAGATTAAAGAAGGGTTGACGATCAGTGCGGTTCCAGCCGATGCCGTTGTAGCTGTAGGCCAGCTCGACATGGCCATCGCCGTTCCATCCCAGGGTACGATCACCCGTTGAAGTCCGGTAGACATCGAGCATGGCCACGAAGCAGCCTTCGAAGTCGTCGGGTTGGCCGATGCCGTTGGTGACACCATAGGGCCACACGTGAAAGCCGTAGAATTGGGTCCCGGGGGGGTCGAGGGCGTCGGGTTGGAGAACGGTCAGCGGATCACTCCAGGTCTGAAAGTCGTCCGACCACGTGGTCGCCACGCGGCGGTCGGGGCAATAAGGACGGCACATGAACTGCCATTTACCGGTGATGGGATTGTAGAACGGTGTGCGCGTGCCGTCGTTGCCGCCCTCGCGGGTGTACCAACAGTGGTCCGCGCGGTCGTCGAAGTTCCAGCGGACGCCATCTGCCGAACAGCCGGTGATCATGGCGTACGGCGACTTCAGGGTGAGACTGCTCGCATGCGCCTTGTAGCGCCGTTGAGGGTCCTTGTCCCACGGATCCCAACGCGGCATCTTGATGAACTCATCCGCCACTGCGTTCGGCAGGTCCTTCACGGGCCGGTAATCGTCCGGCATCGTGGCGCGTCGCCACTCGATACCGTCGTCACTTTCGGCCAGGCAAAGATGCGCCCTGGGGTTGCGCCCGGGTTCGGTGATTTGATCCGGGTGCAGGGCATGGCTGTAAAACATGCGCCACTCGGTCGGCCAGCGCCCGCCGGTGCGTTCCACCACGGCGGGATTGGTAAACTCATCGCCCGTGTGTGGCGTGGGTTGGATCTCCGGTCGTCCGAAGCACTGGACGACGTCGCGCATTTCGTCGATGAGCCATCGGTCCATGAACAGGATGCAGTTGATCATACGTAGCCTTTACGAAAGTTCTTTAAGGTTGGCTCCATAAACGAATCGTAGCGGGAACATCTATCGTATCATTGTGCCGATAGATGGATAATTCTTACACCACACGAATTAAAACCTATCCAGAAATCACCAAGATGTAGACCAAAAACCTGTCTCAACAGGAGTTGCAATTGCTACTCTTCCGTCCATCGAGAGATCCCTCCGACAGCACTAGTAAACTTCCACTTGCCATCGATTTTTCGCAGAAACCACAGTGATTCCCAGCCGCTTCTTATCCGAGCATTCTTCGTCGTGTCATTCCAGGTATTCTCAATTCTGGATATCGCCACCGCATAATTTCCATTAACATCAATGCGAACCATCTCATTCGACTTTTTGAAGTCTAAAGTCGTATCACTCAGCACTTCTGCGCCCGGGGATCCTTTCCACTCTAGATCAAGAATTCGTTCTTTCATGTCTTCGCGGGTATATTGCATAGTAACCCCGTGAAAGTCAGGTTTCCCATTGTTTGTAGGTACTCCGGCTACAAAGTAGTTTTCATCGCGCAAAGACAGTATCCTCTTCCCATCACCACGCATAAAGGCTTCTTGGTCTTCGTTCATTAACGCGCGAATGGCTTGATGATCTGGCGTTTCTTGGGCAAGTAGAGCATTCGGTATTATCACTGCGATCACATACAAGAAGGTGGCAACAAATAGGTGATTTTTCACAATCAAAACCCTTTCTGCTATTAAGAGTTGAAAACGATGATTGATGGATTACTAGGTTAGCCGTTGCAGGTTTCGCTTTGGAAAATACCACCAACCACATCATAATCTGATGAAGCCATTGTTGATGCGTTCCCGTTCGATAGCCCAGGCACTGAACCATCGGTACTTGATTTGGAAGAACCGCAATAGTAACTGCATACAAGAGCAGTGTAGACCATGAATCCCAAAAGAATATCGCGTATTGGGGGCAGTGAATCCATCTCACTTATGCAAGATTGATTTGATCGACAGCCTCCAAGTAATCTGGTGGAAAATATCTCTCAGCGGCCGATCGGATAATTGAAATATATAATGTGCTCGGCGGTACAAACTCGCTCTTGTTTACAACTTCATATACCCATGCGTCTGGGTATGTTCCGGTCTCAGAATTAACACAAACCCGAAAACGCGTATATGAATTGGGGTAATTTTCGTAATAGTCCAACTGCTCCAGGTCTTCGTCAGACAATCGGTACACGAATCCCCACACTCTACACGCATCTGCGAGAACCACATCTGCCACCCCACAGCTCCAAACACGCGAATACCATGTAAATCCGAGCCGGTATCCATCGAGGTATGCGCTAGGATCTACAAGTTCAGAATCGGGGCATCGGTCGCGCATTTGCCCTTGGTCGAGGTTTGATCCATAGGCAAAATACAAGTGCATCATGGTCAATAGTAAAACTGAAAATCTCTTTTTGTAAAACACAAACCGGCAAATTATCCCAATATGGCCTTCATAGTTTCCGCCAGTTGGTCGAGGGCCTGCGGATATAGGTGCCCGTATACATCCCACGTCATGCTGATATTGTTATGACGCAACTGGCGGGACACTTTCTGGATCGGTGTATTTTCACTTGTCAGCAAAAATGCACAGCCGGTCCGGAGCGGAGCCCTACCTAATTAGCCGATCACACGGTGTTGAGGAACCAACAGAACTCCGTCAATTAGATCGCGCCCACGAACCTGACGGTTCGACGGCTGAATCACGGCTATTTATCTTGCGATTACGGATTGTAGCGTTCACTCATCAACCAATAAGGTGTGCTCTGATGGCTCAGATTGTATCTCACCGCACCGTCGTCCGCGACGGCTGGCACAACATGGGTTCCGACCTATGCTTCTGGAAGGACACGTTCTGGCTGGTTCACGCGCGAACTTCGGCTCACGCGGCGCCGGACGGCGTTCTCGTCGTTCACCGATCGGCGGACCTGCGGCGATGGGATGAAGTCGCCGTCCTGAAGACGCCCAACCACTTGGCGGACGCGAAGCTGGCTGTTACGGATGATGAGTTGTTCGTCTACACCGCCGACAGCTATTTCGACATGGAGTCCGGCAAAGAACGGCAGGTGCTCCATCCCTATGTCTGGGTTTCGGAAGACGGCTACCGATGGTCGGAGCCGACGCGGGTGTACGACCGAAACTACTGGATGTGGCGGGTAAGAGTTCACGACGGGGTCTTCTACAGCGCCGAGAAGGGGGGCGAGTTGCTGTCCAGCCCGGACGGCCACAACTGGACATTCATTTCCAGGATTCCAGATGATGAGGACAAGAGCCCGAAGGACGTCAAAGAGCTCCGCAAGATCGATCACCGCACGACACCGCACTTCAACGAAGCGGACATCATCATCCGGCCCGACGGGGAGATGTGGTGCGTTTCCCGGACCAAGCGCGAGCCCCATCAGCATTCGTACCTCTACACATCCAGGCCTCCGTACAAAGAGTGGTCATGTGTCGACCTGGAGACAATGATTCACTGTCCAGCTCTGTGCGAGTTCGGGGGGAAAGTCTACGTGGCCGGACGCCGCGATCCCACCACGACCTGGATACCGCAGCACACGCCCGCGGGCAACACCGCGATCTTCCTGCTCGAACGGGACGGGGTGACGCCTGTGTTCGCGCTGCCGAGCGACGGCGACGCGGCCTACCCCGGTCTCATCGCGCTCGAGGAAGACCGGCTGATCATCGCCTACTACTCACAGCACGCCTACCTAAGCGGCGTGATCGAAGCAGAGAAGAAGCGCCGTCACCACATGGTACGGTGGGGAGAACTCCGACGTCAGGCGCCCCCGCCCGGTTACTCCCGCGAATTATCGCATCACAAAACTGGCCCGGCCGACATCTTCGTGGCTGAGATTGACCTGGCGGTCGCAGAGGACGACAGCTCATTCTGATGGAGTTAAACGAAGATTTACTCAAACCACAAATCGTCGCTGCCTTCGATCGCGAGTTTTTCGAGAGAGAGGGCTACTGGGTTTGGGAAGGCGTGCTGACTGAGGAAGGCCGCGCACGTTGGACCACGTCTCTGCAAAATCTGCAACGAATGAACGACGAGATCATCGTCGATACCGACTGGGCCGCCATAGACTTCAAGCACAGGGGCCTGCCGTCACCTGATCCGGACAGAGTAACACCGGAGTTTTTGGCAGCCTGCTGTGGCGGTTCGGAACAGATGAAATTCCTGCAACCGGGTTGGCGCGACTACATGCATGACCACGGGCTATTCGGACCCGGTCCCGAGTTGGTCACACGCGGTTACTCCTCGCAGGGCCTGATGCCGGAGTATTTTCCCGGCGCCTACGATGAGTTCATTCTGGATGCAACTACGGAACATCCTCAGATGATGGAGCTCTTCCAAAAGGTCCTCGGTGAGCGCTTCGTGATCGACCACTGCCTCATGCTCAACCGCGCTCCCGGCTCGGGCGGACGCAAGTGGCACGGACACCCCTACCGGGATGGCAGCAGCGAGGTGGAAGACCCGATCGGCACGGAAGCGTCACTGACCCGCGAGTTTCTTCAGGAGCAATGTGTTCGCACGCTGTGTTATCCGGAAGGAGCCGATGACACGGACGGCGGTGATTTTGCGGTCATTCCCGGAGCTCACCTCTACCGCATTCCGTTTAAGTGGAGTACCAAGCGACCCGACCATGACGAGGACATGCGGGCGGGCTGGCTACGGGGCAAGATCCATGCCTTTACCGGGAAACCGCTGGAAATCGTACGGCTTTCGATTCCACCTGGCAGCATGGTCTCTTTCGTCCATCACATGCCGCATCATGTCGGCCGTAGAATGCCGGAGGCGCCCGTCCGCTGGGGACTATTGATGGCGAACCGGACACCGGACTGCGGAGCCGCTCCTGCACAATGGTCGAACGGCGTTCCGGCTCACTGGGCAAAGAGAAATGCAGGTCGGATCTCTGAGGACGCTCGTCGCGTGCTCGCTGGAGACAATCCGATAGATCCTCTTCAGTGATAGCAATTTGCAAAGCGAAGGACATACTGGGAAAACGGTCTCTAACTATTTTCCGAAAAGTACCAATGATTCCCATTAGATTTCTAATCGGGTCGTAGTTGATTACTGTTGGGACTTTGCCCACCACCAGTCAACTAGCAAGAACCTTCGCATCCGGTACACACTTAGTAGACTCAGACATTGAACCGGACATTTACCGAAGCAACGGCGAAATCGATTGTTTTACAAGACTGTCAGGTCTTGGGGGCGAGCTCCAAAACATCATCGCCATAGAAGTGTCTCCGGAAGGTCCCATCCTCGCCGAGCGCAATCAATATATGTGATCACTCCTCCATAAATTTCCACACCGCATCGAAACGCTCCCCCGTGACCGGCTCGTCCCGCAATACCGAGTCGAAGCCCTGCCCTTCCATATATTCAGGTACAAAGTCCAACCCCTTCTTTAACGCCTCCCGCTCCAACCCCATCTGCCCCGGCCGCCAGCGCACCCGGCAGCGTTCCATCCGCGCGGCCAAACCCGCCGTATCCCCCTCACAGCACCAGGTAATCAGCATTGCCCCCAGCGCCACCAACTCGCCGTGGATCCAGGTACGTTGGTTGGCCACCTCTAACCCAAGCCAGAACGGGTGGTCGCCGCTTTTCCCGCCCTTAAGCGTCTGCATGTGGTCGCGCTCCTGTATCCGCCCGACCACATTGGCCGCACTCGCCTCGGTCATCGCGGCCTTCCCGTCCAGCGTCACCTCGAACGTCCGCGCAATCTCCTCATTCCACTCCTCCACCTTTTACTCCTTTAATACTTTCAACTAAAGGTTTGCTAAAACATTGGTTCATTATGTTGACCATATCCCAAGCGAGTCGATAGCTGATATTGTTTTGCCTAGCAGCTTCTGATATCGA
>CAYNZV010000104.1:6261-14585 GCA_964401715.1 uncultured Gemmatimonadaceae bacterium
CCATCCACACAGAATATCCCCCAACCCCGCCGTGTGCAGATTATCCGGAGCCGTCAGCACCGCCCCTACGTCCACCAGCACGTATTCGCAGTCCACCCACGGCCAATCATCTACCCCACCCACCGTCTGATACCCATCCCACTTGGCGACATTACCGTGGATGATCGCCCCCGACGACAATATCGTCGGAGCCAAAATCAACTCCGCATCCCGATCCAACGCCACAAACTTCGACGCGTCCAGCGCCTTCCCACCCCCCAAACCCAACACCAACTCGATCCCCGCCGGCATCCGGTCGCTCAACTCCTGCTGATGCCCCGAATCCAACCATTCGGCAAATACCACTTCCTCCGGCTCCCTCACCAACCGGCCCTTGATCACCTCATACGCACTCGGCGTAGTCACCATCCCATACGCCGGCCAATCCGCGCTAGCCTCCTCGAACAACCCCCGATCCAGCCGAATATCATACTCAATCGCCGGCTTCCGCTGGCTGCTCATATTCCATCCCCTACCCCCTCTAGCCATATCACTCTCTCCTCTTTTCCATTTCTATCAATTGCGTGCATTCAAAATCTTTCCAACAAGACCTTCCTGAGAACTCAATTTTCTCCATGTTTCAGCAATTACTTCTTGGCAGCACTCTTCTAAAACTAACGTTGGTAGTTATTTTGGTTTTCTTAATGCTGCGAGGTTGGACTACTTCAATGCACAAGACCCAATTTTTCGTTGGCGATCGTGGGGCTGGCAGAGGGACGGGATTACGAATCACTCAGCAGGCCACTTTTCCAACCCGAGAATCCGTCTTCCGAGCAAGCTAAGCGAACACGATGGCACATCATCTTGGAAGGCAACCCTCTCCGGTACCGGCCGTTCATAGTCGGTCTGAAGGCCCTCCCGCCACTGCAAAATTCGGCTGAGGCGCTCAGCCTCCAAACCGCCGCACTTCTCGCCCAGCGTGCTGCCATCTTCGCTTGGAGAAGAACCCGGCCAGAACACCCGAAGACTGGCTTCGTGGCCCTCCTCTGTTGCTGGCCACATTGTCAAGAATTGAGCCAGTCTTGGTTTCTCCGACGTGTTATAACAGTGACCGTGAGGCGTAAACGAATCCCAAATCAAAAGATCGCCGGCCTTCCCCGCGATGGGCGTTGGGCTCTCCAGACCCTGCTCCATGGGCGTACCGTTGTGAACCCCAAACTCGAAATCACCTTTCCTTGAGGCGTGCCACGCCTCGTAACGATTCTGGAATCCTGGGACACACTGGAAGGTACCTTGGTTTGCTGCCGTATCTTCCAGATAGACCATCGCTTGGAACAGCTTGAAACGCTTGGGATTAATCGCTACCGGGAAGTCCCAGTGCAATAATCCGCGCGGGTCTCCGGTCATGCCCCACTCCGGCCTGTCAGTCCGAAGCGGGGGTTTGATGATGCAGCGATCTATGGTGATCCACAAATTGTCCGTTCCCCACAGACGAGCGAAAGCCCGATGAATCTTGGGACTTTGGCGCACGCGCCACATCGCCGGGGTGTGCATCTGCCGCATAAATCCGTATTTCTGCAGCTTGTCTCCGTTCGGATCTTCGTACCAGGAGTCCGGATCATTCGGGTCCATCCGCATATGGCTCCAGATGCCGTCGACCACAGCAGCCACATCCTCAGTGGAGACTGCATTCGGGATGACCACATATCCCTTCTCCTCCATGTGCTGAAGGTCGGCCGTATTCAGCACGGGTACGATCCCTTCATCGTAGCTGATACCTTTGGGTTAAAAGCACACTGTCTTTTTTATTGTGATGCATAAAGAACTTTTCACTCTGTAGGTGAACTTCTCGTTTCTCAACTTTTTTCGAAAATACCCCCCTCTATACAAGAGATTCAAATATTATCAAAAAATGTCAGATCTGCACCGAAACTATTCATGGCATCGACGGAATCACCACGCAGGGAAACGTTAATATTGCGTTTTCTATGTTGTAGGGTAAAAGACCGTTGAGCCAACTCGTAGGGAATACGTATAGGGAGTCCTACGGGTGGCTCCGAAATAAACAAATACTCACCAACAATACGGGATTCGCACGCGGTTATGTTTGTCCAATCACCGTCGGCCCACGATGGAATGCGAATCCACAGTGGCCCAGGTTGCTTGAGCGTTACCCCAAAATTTTTGTTCGTGTAATTGGACTCAACATTAATCGCATCGGTTTCTCGATCAAACAATAGATCCACATGATGTCCTGTGTCATCAAAACGGGTGCAACCTCGGTAGGCTTCGCACAGCGATGCGACAACTCCTCCAACAATATCCGAATGGAACCGAACAGCATCGAACCCATCCAGTTCGAGAGGTTCATGGCCATAAGGTGCCGGAAATCCCCACCCACCCCGAATTCGTTTCGCGATTTGTTGATCTCCGATAAAATCCACATCACGCAGTTGAGACGGCAACAGATGACACCGTAACATGCGCTCGGCATCCTCGAAGTAATGAGGATAGCCTCTGCGCCCCAATATCAGTGCTGTCTCCACTAGATCGCCAGTGCTGTTTCCCTCTCCAACATCTGGGCGATCAATGGCCGATTCCCCCGTTTTCTCAATCACCCATCCAATTTGGTCGCGCAGATCCCACATACCGTTGTCGTAGAATATTTTTACCCGCTCAAGCAGAAAAAGATCGTTAGTCAAATCAGCGAGTTGTGCCAAAGAAGAGAGATCACACGCAATCGAATGACCATGAGTGCCAAGGCGTTCGACACTGTATAATCCATCTTCGAAAAAATGATCTGAGAGTAATTTTTCTTTGAAAAGAATAGCGAGTTCTAGCGCAGGTCCGTGTCCAGTCACCCGATAATATTTCACCAATGATCCAATCGCTCGTGGCAACGTGCGCGTAAAGTTTTCCTGCCTGTCTTCAACGACAAGCCCCATAGACTCAAGTCTATCCACATCCCAACTCTCGTTTATAATCAACAAGTCGAGAATCAATTCTATACTTCGTTCTGCCATGATACACGCTTGTTCGTCATCGCGAAAAGCGGCCAGGGCATACAGCGCATGAAATCCTTCTCGCAAGTTGTGCCCGGCAACGCAACTTAAAGGTTCGCCTACTCTTCTTCGCCCAAGCGGTAGAGCTAATGGACCGCTGTACGAAAAAAACACAGCACGTTTGTGTTTTTCGATAGCGCTTTCATCAAGGGCCACACCGACGGCAGACTCAGCATTAAGGAGCGCGTTGAGATGCCGACCGGGAAGATGTCCGTCGTATCCAGCGCTCATGTACAGAGCCGGCTGGGGCCGTGCCCTCCCTACCATGAAGGGCATGTTGTTGTCATCACCATTGAACAATCGCTGCATGGTATTGCAACCCAGCCGGATTGCGTCAACGATGTCGGTTGTGTTGACGTCCTTGAGTTTTCCGTAGTGCATTAAATCAGCCCTGTAGCAGAAAATCGACTTTTTACTAGTGTGACGTTTCTGTCCAGATAGCTCTCATCCTTTTTCAGCATTAGTCGAAGTAGCATCCACCCTCCGGTATTCGCAGAACAATGGATTCGGAGTATATATATGGTGGTCTTTGGTACGGTGGCAAGAGGGCCATTACAGCCGTTACATGTTTTGTTCTTTCAATTGTTTTTGAATAGTGGTAAAATTGCCCTTATAACGATTAGCTCGGAGAGGAGGCTTACCAATGCGGAAAACTCGCCGGACACAGAACCGGCTGCTCGGTCTGTTCCCCGTGTTATGGTGCGGCGTGGGTCCGCTTGCAGACGACGCGCACGCCCAGAGCGGCCACGGCCTCCGCGCCAACGCCGTGGTCGTCGAGAGCGAGTCTCACTGGAATAACTGGAGCTTCCCGGCCGGCACTCTTGAGATAGACGCAAACGGTGTGCGCCCTCGACTTTGGCGCCGGCACACAAACGCCGTTCTCGACATCGTCGACAACCTCCGCTTTAACCCACCCGATTATCTGAACAAGAAATCCCCTGACGAAATCGAACTGCTCGACGCCGTCGACGCGGGCTCGAACAAGGCCGCGGTCGCCAATCTGTTCGACGGCGACATGACAACCTACTGGGAGCCCGAGTTTCCCGCTGCCGTCACGGCGGAGACGCTGGACCAGCACGGCTGGTTCGCCGTGGATCTGGGCCATTCGCTCACCGGGACCCGAATCGTGCTACGCTTCGTCGACGAGGGGCTCGGCGATCCGTTCCGCCTGTTCGAGGTGATGGTTTCCGACGGTCAGAAGCCGGTGAAGGCGCTGTTGGGCGACGCGCTCGATTACACGCGCACCTATCAGACGCTGCACCCCAACCTCGGCGAGCGCGTCATTGAGATCGATCTCGCGAACCTGCCGATCGCGGAGCGACGCAAGCGGATCGTGCGGCTCGTCCAGGTCGTTGTCACCGGCTCTGCACTGGCGCGTGGGCGCGAGATCTCACGGGATGAGTACGAACGTTTGAGGACCGAAGCGTCGCAGGACACCGGTATGGTCGAGTACAGTAAGAGCCTTGAGTCTGGAGGTGAGCTCGCGGTAACGAGAGAGCTCTACTATGAACTCGAAGAGGACCGGCGCGGGCCGATCCGCTATTTCCGCAGGGAGTTGCCACGCCTCGCCGAGCTGGAAGTCTGGAGCGAGGGCGACGACATCTTCAAGGAGACCCTCTCCCGGGGCGGCCATTTTTCCCATACGACCCCCCACATCCTTGGCGCTGCTGAGCTCAATCCCCAACTGCTGCTCGATGGCCAGATCGAGACGTATCAGGCCTTCCCAATGGCGGCGTCGGGACTGCCGGACGCCTCGTTCCTCGTCGATCTCGTAGTCGATCTCGGATCGTTTTTCTGGATCGAAGCGGAGCGCATAGTGCTCAATTTCCGCCCCAGCATATTTGCCTTCAAGTTCGGTGAGCTTGCTCTGGATTTCTCCGACGGCGCGCGCGAAGTTGACGGATCGCTCAAATGGGACAGACGTGCCTTCACCTCCGGCATCCCCAGACGCACGTCAAGCACCGGCTCGGTGCATCTGTACGCCTTCGACTTCGAACCCGTGAAAGCCCGCTTCTTGCGCATGCAGTACCGGCGTGCGGGAAGTAACTCGTCGTACCCGGCCGGGACCACCACCGCCTACGTGGGCGAGATACAGTTGCACGGTCGGGGGTACCAGCCGCAGGTCGAGCTGACCTCCGATCTCATTCAACTGGGTGGCAACCGCAATCTCTCCACGATCGAGTGGGTCGCGGACACCCCGCCCGGAACGCGCGTCGAGCTGCAGACCCGCACGGGAAACACCCTCGACACCCTGCTGCACTATTACAAGGCCGACGGCACCGAGATCAGCGAAGCCCAGTACAAGAAGATCCGCATTAAGTCGCAGAAGGGTCCCATCGAGCCAGAGGAGGTAGCGGGCTCCGACTGGGAGCCCTGGAGCGCGCCGTATGAAATCGCCAGCGGCAGCCAGATCACGTCACCGTCGCCGCGCAAGCTGCTGAAGATCAGGGCCACGCTGCACTCCGATGATCCAGACGTTCATGCGACCCTCCGGGAGGTGCGCCTCAATTTCTCCGAGCCAGTAGCCGACCGATTGCTGGGTCGTCTGGTTCCCACGCGCGTCGATTCACCCGGTGTAGAGCACGCTTTTTCTCTGTTTGTGGATCTCGAATCGCAGGCCAATCCGTTCGACAAATTACTGCTGCGCGCACCGGCTGGCATGCAGCTCGCATTCGACCCCTCGCGCGAGCACGTGTTTGCGGGGCCCGCTTCTGCGTTTGGCGATCGCGCAGATCCGAAGGCAGACGGCCCGACTGATCGGACGGTCGGCGACGTTCAAGTCCTGACGACCGGCGACAGCCTCCAGCTGTCGTTTGCGACCGTGACGTCTGGCGTGGAGGTAGTGCGCGTCGATTTTCGGGGCACGCTATTCTCGAGCGGGGGGCGGCTCCAGGCACTGATGCACAACTCCGACGACGGCGTGTGGCAGCGGGTCGACGAGGAGGTCGCGCGCACTTCCCTGCAGCTCGTCGCTCAGCCACAGCGCAAGGTGCTCTTCGGATCGCTGGAGCTCAATCCACCGGCGTTCTCCCCGAACGACGACGGCCTCAACGACGTCGTAAAGTTCAACTTCACATTGATGCTCGTCGGCATAAGCGCGGCGGTCGAGGTCGAGATCTTCGATCTGACCGGCCGCCGGCTCAGGCGTCTCGAAGAGCAGCGCCCTATCAGCGCGGGCACATACTCGATCGCCTGGGACGGCCGCGACGAGGCGGGTGTAGTGGTTCCCCCGGGCCTTTACGCCGCGCGAGTTCGTCTCGATTCCGACACGGAAGGAGCGTCGATCGTCAGCCGGGACGTTCTGGGTGCTGTAGCGGTGATCTACTGACGCTTGACAACCAGTGGGCGACTGCGCAGCGATTTGCGCTCGGTGAAACGGCGGTAAAGCCTTACGGAATAGTGGGACTACACGATAAAGTCTCTCCGGGACCGTTTCCGGCGGGGCTTCCCTCGAGTTGTGGAGGTGTGGCATGAGATTACTGGCGACAACATACATTGCAGCGCTCGCGCTGATGCTCGTAGGCAGCGACCTTGCTGCTCTGACCATCGTCCGCATCGGCGGCCAGGGACTACCGGTCCCTGAACGCGCCGACGACGAGGGGGTCGACTTCGTCCAGCTCACCTGGGAAGAGGCCACGGGCGGTGATTTCGGTTCCACACGCCTGACCACCTTCGACGGCGGCTCGATCTCCCCGGTGTTCGCCTCGAAAGACCACAACCTGACGCCGGGCATCCGCGACAACGGCGGCAGCATTCGCAGCTCGACCGCGAGCGGGCACATGCTGAACGAAGAGCAGCTCGACAACCTGTTCGACGGCGATCCGGAGACGGTGTACGTCGGTTTCACAGGGATGGCCGCAACCGACGCTGCCCCCGGCGGACGGTTTGCCCACAGCATGTACGATCCCGGCTGCGACTGCGGGCTCTCCTACAAGCTCTTGGTCTTCGATCTGGGTGCTCCCTACAACGTTGGTCGCATTCACTTTCACACGCGTCCCGACCGCGCGCTCTATCGCTTCATACCGGAGTTGACTGTGGGTACATCGACAGACAACCCCAGAAAACCTGGTAAGGTCGATGCCAGAGACGTGAGGAAGTTCAAGCTCGGTGGATCTCGGCGAGAACTCGGGATCGACCTAGACCACCTCGAATTCGACATCTTGCACGAGGATTTCGAGAACACCGAGGCTGCCTTCGACCTCAAAATCGGGGGACCGCTCCAGGCGATCATCCTGTTCGCTCCCCTCGACGACTGGGAAATTGCCGAGTTCGAGATCTACGGTGGCGGGTTCGTGCCCCGAGCGGAATACATCTCGGACATTTTCGACCTGGGTCGGCCATCGAGTGTGGACGCCGTGTCGTGGGGCGGTGAGGTAGCGCCCGGAGCTAGAGTCGAGATCAGTGCGCGCAGCGGCGCCGACGAGGACCCGCATCACTATTGGCGCAACACCTTTCGAGGAGACCGGCGGATTCGTTTCGACGCCGACGGAGAGGAGTTGACCTTTAACACCTACCGCAGGCTTGAGGGCGGCGAGGCGGCCGGTATCTCACCTGACAGCGAGAACTGGGAGTTCTGGACGGCGCCCGTAGACTTTTCCGTGGAGGGACTCGCTCTGACAGCCACGTCGCCGCACGAGTACGCACAGTTCTCCATCGACTTCGAATCCAGCAACGATGCAGGCAGCCGCCTCGACTACATCCAGTTCGAGGTCACCCAGCCGCCGATCGCATCGCGCGTCGTAGGCGAGATTGTCCCGCTGGAGGCACGCCTCGGAGAGGTCACGGAGTTCACCTACAAACTGCGACCCGTCGTTCTCCGGAAAGACTCGGGGTTCGACAGTATCCAGATCCACACTCCCATTGCTCCCACCGCCATCGATGCCGTGCGCATCGCCTCACGAACGCTGGGTGAGGAGGAGTATGAAGTCGTTCCCTACAACGGCCGGTTCGTCATCGTCCGGGTGCCGTTCGTCGACATTCAGATCTCGGGCGAGCTGATCGAGATCGACTTCCGCGCCGAAGTGTTCCAGGTCTCCACCTTGTTCCCGGGCAGAGTGTTCGACAGCACGCGCCCGCAAGAAGTTCGCCACCGAATCGAGCCGGGAAATGCAGACCTACTGGTGGGCGCCGGAAGCCTGACCGTCAGAGCGGAACACCGAAGCGGTCGCGCCATCGAGCGTCTGCGTGTGTCCGCCCTGACTCCAAATGGTGATGGGATCAACGACCTGCTGCAGATCGAATACGACCTGGTCAATCTCGCCGGGAGCGTACCTGTCGCCCTGG
>CAYNZV010000105.1:0-9647 GCA_964401715.1 uncultured Gemmatimonadaceae bacterium
ACTGCCACCACCTGATGAGAAGTGACCGCAAAACTCGTAGGTGTTGTGAGTCGTCCCACGCCTCCGAAAACTACCGGCAGTACCACCTCTTAGATCGGATCACGCCCGCGGCATCCTCCGGGGGGCATGACCACATCCACCAATACCGCCGTCTGTTTTTCGCACTGCCTTTTTGCGGACGGTTTGTCCAAGCACACACCTGTTATTGGTGTTGAGGAATTGTATGCAGACAGAAATCTTAATAAACGACGGAAGTCGCGAATCACGCATCGCCATCGTTGAAGACAACAGAGTGGCAGAGGTTTGGGTTGAACGCCCAGAAAAAGAACGTATGGTGGGTGATATATACAAGGGGCGAGTCACCGCCGTACTCCCCGGACTACAGGCCGCCTTTGTCGAGATCGCGCAAGAACGCACAGCGTTCCTTCAAGCGCGAGACATGGCGGTAGCAGACAACAAAGAGATGGAAAACGGCGGAGGTGCTCGCGGGAGACGTCCCCGCAACGCGCCCGCACCTCCCATTCAGAAGCTTGTTCGCAAAGGAGACGAACTCCTTGTTCAAATCGCCAAGGAGCCGATTGGGACTAAAGGTGCCCGCGTCACTACTCAATTGTCTATCGCAGGGCGTTTCCTGGTACTAGTTCCTGGCGGTAATTGGGCCGGAGTTTCGCGGAAGATCGCCAGCTACACCGAACGTCGTCGTTTGAGAGAACTCGCAAATGACATGAGGCCCAAAGACTCCTCGGTCATCGTGCGCACGGAAGGTCAAGGCAAATCAGAAAAGGAGTTTCGCCGCGATTTGAAGAGTCTCGTGAAGATCCACGAGCGCATCAAAAAGTTGAACAAGAAAACGGAGGCGCCGGCTTTGTTGCATAAGGAGCTCGGTATGACCTCCAGCATCATCCGCGATCTGTTCACCGATAGTGTCAATCGCATGGTTGTGGACAACAAAGAGCTGTATCGCGAAATCATCGCTTACTTACGCACCGTTTCTCCCGACTTGAGAAAACGAGTAGAGTATTATCGCGATCGCAAGCCGATTTTTGATGCGTTCGGAATCGAAGAGACGCTGGAAAAGCTAAACGGCCGCAACGTAAGTATGCGCAAGGGAGGCGGCTTGGTAATCGACCACGCTGAAGCGGGTACCTTCGTCGATGTCAATTCGGCACGCTATGTCGGTTCCGACGATCAGGAAACCAACAACTTAAATACCAACTTGGAAGCAGTCCGGGAACTCGCTAGCCAGCTGCGTTTACGTGACATCGGTGGTATTATCGTCGTCGACTTCATCGACATGAACAATGAGAAGAACCGACGCAAGGTGATTGATGAGATGATCAGTGAGGCCAAGAAAGACCGTGCGAGGGTCTCCATCAGTTCACAAATAAGTGAATTCGGCCTCGTGGAGATGACGCGCCAAAGGGTCCGCCCCAATCTATTACACACCCACAGTGAGCCCTGTCCTACCTGTCAGGGGACGGGACGTATAACCGGACCGGACACTACGGTGACGAAGATCGAACGTTGGTTGCGCCGCTCGTATGCGGCTACTAAAGAACGCCGATTTGTGCTACGAGTGAACCCCGATGTGGCCAATTACATGTTGGAAAACCGCGAGGTCCGATTGAAGTCTATCCGCAAAGCGACCCGAGCGCGACTGCAGGTAGAGCGGGACGCCACCTTGTCCGCTGAGGATTATCGATTCTTCTCGACCAAGCGGAAATTGGATGTGACCGCCGAATTCCAAGTTTGACAGATTAGCTGCGAAGGCATAACTTCACAAGTCTAAATATTTTAGCGATTTAGAGGTGGTAGATTAACGGCGATGTTTGCGATAGTCAACATAGCTGGATTCCAGGTCCGTGTAGAAAAGGGGCTCACCCTCCGCGTTCCGAGATTGGCTTCGGAAGCCGGCTCGCAACAGCGATTCGCCGACGTCTTGCTGGTTAGCGACGATGACAAGACCACCACCGGAAAGCCGTATGTGGAAGGCGCGACCGTCGAAGCGACCATTGTCGGACACGGTCGCGGCGAGAAGGTGGTGGTGTTTAAGATGAAACGCCGCAAGAAGTATCGGCGGCGGAACGGCCATCGCCAGGACTACACTGAAATACACGTCGACACAATCACGGCCACGGCCTAGAAACAGGGTGGGATCTCATGGCACATAAAAAAGGGGTCGGAAGTTCCAGAAACGGCAGAGATAGCCACTCGAAACGATTGGGTGTCAAACGCTTCGAGGGTGAGAAAGTGGCCGCCGGAACAATTCTTGTCCGCCAGCGCGGCACCCGAATCCACCCTGGAATAAACGTGAAAAAGGGTGGTGATGATACCCTGTATGCGATCAGTGCAGGTGCTGTGAAATTCGAACGTTGGGGCCGCGACCGCAAAAGGGTCAGCGTTCACACTATCCATTAGAAGACCACCGATCACACGAAAAACCAGCGGCTGCCGCAGTACCAAACTTCGGTGGCCGTTTTTTTGACGGCATTTAAAGCAGCTCCTATTTTCTGGCGATATTGAGATTTTCGCAACGACTTCCACGCCAATCCATTACCTCCCCGAATACTTAATATGACCGCATGAACGGACTGGCTCATGACCTTCTTATCGTAGGCGGTGGCGGAGCCGGTCTACGAGCGGCAATTGCTGCTGCAGAATCCCATCCCGATTTAACCATAGGCCTAGTGTCCAAGGTCTATCCGATGCGTAGCCATACTGTTTCGGCGGAAGGCGGTGCCGCTGCTGTGATGCGTGAAGACGACAGCCTCGACTCTCATGCATACGACACCATCAAGGGGAGTGACTTTTTGGCCGATCAGGATGCCGTGGAGGCATTCGTTCAGGAAGCGCCAACCGAGGTCATCCAAATGGAGCATTGGGGATGTCCTTGGAGCCGCGACCCCGACGGTCGCGTCAGCGTGCGCGCCTTTGGCGGTATGACCACGAAACGCACCTTGTATGCCGCCGACAAAACCGGTTTTCACATGCTCCACACGCTCTTTCAAACGTCCCTAAAGTACGAAAAAATAAAACGATACGACGAATGGTACGTCACTGCGTTATTACTCGATGAGAAGCGGGTGCAGGGAGTTGCCGCGCTCAATCTGCGCTCTGGCGAGCTTCATGCCTTGCCGGCCAAAGCAGTTATCCTTTGTACGGGGGGCGGTGGCCGGATCTTTCCGTTCACCACTAATGCAGCAATCAAAACGGGGGATGGAATGTCGCTGGCCTACCGCGCGGGTTGCCCCCTCAAAGACATGGAGTTCGTCCAGTATCACCCCACCGGGCTTCCCGGCACCGGGATACTCATGACAGAAGCCTCTCGGGGGGAGGGTGGTTACCTGACCAACAAAGATGGGGAGCGCTATCTCGAGCGTTATCTGCCGGAAAAAATGGAACTGGGACCACGGGATATGGTGTCGCGAGCTTTCGTCCATGAGGAGCGCGCGGGGCGGGTTTACGAAGGGAAGTACGGTAACTACGTCCATCTCGACTTGCGCCACGTGGGCGAGAAGGTGATCGATGAACGAATTCCATTTGTACGTGAGCTTGCGCGTAATTATGTGGGTATTGACCCCGTTCACGAGCCAATACCCGTGCGTCCCGTAGTTCATTATATGATGGGTGGTGTTAGCACTGACATCGAGGGTAAAACACCTTTGGATGGGTTATATGCAGCCGGTGAAACCGCATGCGTTTCCATAAATGGCGCAAACCGGCTAGGTTCAAACTCCTTGGTGGAATGCCTCGTATTTGGCGCGCGGGCAGGAGAAGCGGCTTCGACATACGCGCGTGAACAAGAATTCGCAACCGCCGGTGTGCTGGATCAGCTGGTTCATTTCGAAGAGCAGGAACTGCGCGGAAAATTCAGCGCTGATGGTACCGAGAGCATAGCCGGCATCCGTACCGATTTGCAGACAGCTATGGAGCAGGGCGCTGGCATTTACCGTCAAGAAGGAGACCTCAAGGTTGCCTGCGAGCAGGTGGCTACCCTTAAAGAGCGATACCGAAATCTGCGGATTGAGGATATGTCCGAGGTTTACAACACGGAGTTTATCTCCGCCATCGAACTGGGGTGTATGCTGGATGTGGCCGAAACGGTGGCCAACTCCGCGCGTCTCCGCGAGGAATCCAGAGGCTCTCACGCCCGTTCTGATTACGAAGCTCGCGATGACGAGCATTTTCTGAGCCACTCGCTGGCTTACAAAACCGAGGATGGACCGAATATCGAATACGTCCCAGTGACGATCACACGCTGGCAACCGGAGGAGCGCAAGTATTAGTTTTGCGCTAGAGCTCCACGGACTGTTTCCGGGCAACGGCCTAATAGGATAACGGGAGGACATGAGCGAGCAAACCATCGCCCTGCGAATCACGCGGTTCAATCCTCAGGAAGACACTGAGCCCACTTTACAGAAGTTCGAGGTGCCTTATCACGACGACTGGGTCGTCCTCGATGCATTGAATCACGTCAAGGAACAAATGGACGGCACCCTTTCCTACCGTTGGTCATGTCGAATGGGAGTTTGTGGAAGCTGCGGAATGATGGTGAACGGTATCCCCAAGCTGACTTGTGCAACCTTTCTGCGAGACTACTATCCCCATGAAATTCGGATTGAACCACTAGCGAATTTTTCTGTCGTGCGCGACTTGGTAATCGAACTAGACGACTTTGTGGGTCGGATACAGGCAGTAAAGCCTTGGTTAATCCGCGAAGAAGAGCCTTCGATAGACCAGCAGGGCGAGTATCTTCAAACCCCGGAAGAATTGAAGGAGTACAAACAGTTCAGCAATTGTATAAACTGTGCCCTGTGTTATTCGGCGTGCCCCGTATTCGGGCCCGATTCCGAATTTCTCGGTCCGGCGGCACTGGCACTTGCCCACCGATACAACATGGATTCGCGTGACCATGGTGAGGATCAACGCAAAGAGGTTGTGGGTAGCGAAGAAGGAATCTGGAATTGCACATTTGTGGGTGAATGCTCCACGGTTTGTCCCAAAGAGGTGGATCCTGCCGCGGCTATCCAACGTACGAAAGTGGCTACTACCTCAGCTTGGTTTAAGTCGGTTTTGATGCCGTGGGGGAAACCATGAACATGCGCCGCCGTCGTCAGAACGAGTCGGGGTATTACAAACACGATCTTTACAAACCCGCGAAATCTCCAACGTGGTGGCTGCGCAACAACAAGTACTTTCTCTTCATGATGCGCGAGCTAAGCAGCGCGGTTATCGCACTGTTTTTGTTGCTGTACCTATACGAGTGCTTTTTACTAAGCAAGGGTGAGGCGGTGTACAACGCTTTCCAAGCGTCGCTGCGCACACCGAAGTTTGTGGTTTTCTATATTATCGTGTTCGTCTTCGCGGTGTATCACTCCATTACTTGGTTCGGCGTTATTGGCCGTGTTCAAGTGGTGCGGTTTGGAAAGCTTACCGTCCCTCCGGCTTTGGTTACGGCGAGTGCCTTCGTCGGTTGGGCGGTTGTCACCGTCGTGCTGGGCCTCTACCTGATGGAGTAACCAATGTTCAAGATGGACAAAAAGGAACCGTTCTGGTGGGGATTGTTTTCGGTAGGTGGTGTCGTGGCAGCCTTGTTGGTACCGATACATGTTTTTGTCGATGGGTTAGCAGTGCCCCTTGGGTTGGTTGACGAAAGTGCTGTCTCCTTCGAACGAATGCGTGCTTTGCTGGGCCATCCCTTAGCCAAAGCATACCTCTTTGTACTGGTGATTCTGCCCTTGTTTCACGCCGCTCATCGTGTACGTTTTTCGCTGTACGAACTGGGCGTACGCGACTTCCGGATCTCGATGGATTTCCTATGTTACGGGGGTGCAATCGTCGCCACGTTAGCCTCCGGGTATGTCCTGTTCCAGTTGCTTTGAGGGGACCTCATGTTCGAGCTCAAAACGGTATCGAAAACCGCCATTCCGCGGTCGCTCGAACGGGTCGAACGCTATCGCCTTTTGAATGAACCCGCCATCGCCGAGAGTATTTGCCGGGACATTCTCAGGGTTGATCCGGAGAACCAGCAGGCCATGATCATGCTGTTGCTGTCATTGACTGATCAGTTTGTAGAGACTACCACCCTTACCGTGGCGACAGTCTTGGAGCTTGTTCCGAAGCTGGAAAGCGAGTACGAACGCTGCTACTATACCGGGATTGTTTACGAACGCCAGGGAAAAGCGCGGCTCAAGCGGGAATATCCTGGTGCTGGCTTTGACGCCTATGAATTACTTCGGGAGGCGATGCATTGGTTCGAGAGATCCGATCCAATTCGCCCCGATGCCAACGAAGACTCTATTATTCGCTGGAACAGCTGCGCGCGGCTGATTGACAGCAACAATCTTCAGCCGCGACCGGATGAAGAAGGCCACCTACCCTTGGAATAGGCAAGCTCATTCCCCGTTTGCTATTTACGTCCAGTAAAGCTGGATCTCAGATACTCGCGGTTTAGAAAGGCGATGTTGTTCGCCGAGATCTCTTTCGGGCAAACCGCTTCGCATTCGTACTCGTTGCTGCAGTGGCCAAAACCCTCTTGGTCCATAGCGGCAATCATGGAAGCCGTCCGGTGTTTACGTTCCGGTTGACCTTGGGGCAGAATACCGAGGTGTTTTACCTTGGCGCTAACGAACAACATCGCCGCAGAGTTTTTGCAAGCTGCTACGCAGGCCCCGCATCCGATACAGGCAGCAGCATCCATCGCCGTTTCCGCATCCTGCTGAGATATGAGGATCGAATTAGCGTCGGGTGCCGAGCCGGTGTTCACCGAGATGTAGCCCCCTGCTTGTACCAAGCGGTCAAAAGCGGACCTGTCCACAACCAGGTCCTTGATTACCGGAAACGCAGTGGCGCGCCAAGGTTCGATATAGATCGTGTCGCCGTGCTTGAATGAGCGCATGTATAGCTGGCAGGTGGTTGTGCCGGTTCCGGGTCCGTGGGCAATGCCGTTGATCACTAGGCCACATGAGCCGCAGATGCCCTCTCGACAGTCGCTGTCGAAAGCAATAGGGTCGAGACCCTTGCGGTTTTGCCCTTCGTTGACTACGTCCAGCATTTCCAGAAACGACATGTCAGGTTGAATACGTCGGGCCTCGTAGGTTTCAATTCCGCCGGGGTCTTCAGGGCCCTTCTGCCGCCAAACCTTCAACGTTAGGTCTATGCCTTGGTGTCGACGTTCTTGATCAATTTGAGTATCGACCATTTTGCCTGTAGAGTATTTTTATTTGTAGCTTCGCTGGGTTAGCGCCACGTTTTCAAACGCCAGCCGTTCCAAGTTGAGGGTCGGTTTGTTGCCTACGCCGGCAAACTCCCATGCCGCAACGTGGGTGAAGTTCTCGTCATCTCGTAACGCTTCGCCGTCTTCAGTTTGGAATTCTTCCCGAAAATGGCCCCCACAAGACTCTTTGCGGGTCAAAGCGTCGTGCACCATCGTTTCACCAAACTCCAAAAAGTCGGCGACGCGACCTGCCCGCTCCAACACTTGGTTGAACTCCCCGGGGGTTCCAGTGACGGTGACATTCTGCCAGAATTCGTCACGAATCGCGGCAATTTTGTCCGCCGCCAAGGTCAGCCCCTCGGCATTCCGTGCCATCCCGCAATGGTCCCAAAGCAACAATCCCAAGTCTCTGTGGAAGTCATCGACGGTGCGGCTTCCCCTGACTGCCAGTAACTTGTCGATCCGCTCCTCGGCCATATGTTTGGCTTCTTTGAAGGCGGAATGATCGGTGTCTACCGGATCAATGTCGTACCCGCCGATGTACCCTCCGACGGTGTGGGGAATGACAAAATAACCGTCGGCGAGTCCTTGCATCAGCGCGCTGGCGCCTAACCGGTTGGCGCCGTGATCGGAGAAGTTGGCTTCGCCGATCACGAACAACCCCGGAATGTTACTCATTAGATTGTAATCCACCCACAAACCGCCCATGGTGTAGTGTACAGCAGGGTAAATACGCATGGGCACTTGGTACGGATTTTCGTCGGTGATCTCTTCGTACATCTGGAAGAGGTTTCCATACTTCTGGTGAATGGCGTCTCCTCCGTCACGTTGGATGGCGTGAGCGAAGTCGAGGTATACCGCCCTTCCGGTGGTTCCTACGCCGCGCCCCTCGTCGCAGACTGCCTTCGCGGCCCGGGAGGCGACATCGCGGGGAACTAGGTTTCCAAAACTGGGATAGCGACGTTCTAGATAATAATCGCGTTCTTTTTCGGGTATTTGTTCAGGCGACCTACGATCATCTGCCTGCTTCGGCACCCAGACACGTCCATCGTTGCGCAAACTCTCGCTCATCAAGGTGAGCTTTGACTGAAAGCTCCCCGAGACCGGTATACAGGTAGGATGGATCTGAGTGAAGCAAGGGTTTGCGAAATAAGCGCCCTTCTTGTGTGCACGCCAGGTTGCCGTGACGTTTGACGCCATGGCATTGGTCGACAGGTAAAATACGTTTCCGTAACCACCGGTGGCCAGCACGACCGCGTCAGCAGCGTGCGTTTCGATCGTTCCTGTAATCATGTTGCGGGTGATGATGCCGCGGGCACGCCCATTCACTAGCACCAGTTCCAGCATTTCATGCCTCGGATACATGCGTATCTTACCGGCGTTGACCTGTCGCATCATAGCACTATAGGCCCCCAGCAAGAGTTGTTGACCGGTTTGACCGCGGGCGTAGAAGGTGCGAGAGACCTGTGCTCCTCCGAAAGAGCGATTTGCCAAAGTCCCTCCGTACTCGCGGGCAAACGGCACCCCTTGAGATACGCATTGGTCGATGATTTCGGTGCTTATTTGCGCTAGTCTATAAACGTTGGCTTCCCGCGCTCGATAATCGCCACCCTTTACGGTATCGTAAAATAGCCGGAAAACGCTGTCGCCATCGTTTTGGTAATTCTTTGCTGCGTTGATTCCGCCTTGGGCAGCAATACTGTGGGCGCGGCGAGGGCTGTCTTGTAGACAAAACGAGTGAATGTTGTATCCGAGTTCGGCCAACGAAGCCGCGGCGGATGCCCCCGCCAAGCCGGTGCCCACCACGATCAACGTGTGGCGGCGCTTGTTGGCTGGGTTAACGAGCTTGAGCTCGAACCGGTGCCGATCCCATTTCTGTTCCAAAGGGCCGCTTGGCACGTGGCCATCGAGATCCATTGTATAACTCAGAGCGAAAAGAAAATGAACACGGGGACGATGCTGAATCCTCCGGCAATGATAAGGCCTAGCGCCATACTGATCGCTTTCAGGCGTGGTCGCGCACTCAAACCCAACGATTGAAAGGCACTGTGGAACGCGTGCCAAAGGTGGAATCCGAGGATTAGCATGGCAACTACGTAACCCCCAACATACAGTCCATTACTGAAGATACGCACCACCAGATCATATAGCGTGCCCCCGGCCAGGTCTCCGTATTTGAAGGTTTTCAGGTGAAGGACCACGAACACCAAAATAAGCATACCGGAGTAGATCATGGTGTACGACGCCCAGCTGCGACTGCCTACGGCCGCCGTTCTTACGTAGCGGGTGTTGCGTGCGCGTTTGCTGTCGCGGCTAACGCTAATGGCGAAATAGACATGGAGCAGAAAAATGGCCACTAACCCGATCTCGATAGGAATGAGTAGCGGATGGCTGGTCAAGAACTCCGAGTACATGTTGAATTCCTGTCCGC
>CAYNZV010000105.1:9747-14440 GCA_964401715.1 uncultured Gemmatimonadaceae bacterium
ATGAGTAGCGGATGGCTGGTCAAGAACTCCGAGTACATGTTGAATTCCTGTCCGCCATCTCCTTTTAGCAACAGCAGATTACCGACCAAGTGACCAAGCAAAAAGCCGTATAACAACAGGCCAGTGACGGCCATACCAATCTTCTTGCCGATTGAAGACGAAAACAGGGTTACTCCCATACACTCCTTCATTACGGATCTACAGTCGTATATATACCAATAATACCACAGTATTTCAATGTATTGAACAATGACCTACACGACCTCCATCTTGCTCGCCCCGAAGTGATTTTGTAGCCTTATGACTCTAAAGAGAAAAGTAGTGACTAATGAAGATCCATGAATTCCAAGCTAAAGAGTTGTTGCGTAGATACGACGTGGCGGTACCCAAAGGCAGGGTGGCCACCAGTCCAGAAGCTGCGGCTGATATTGCAAGCGATATCGGCGGCAAGGTGATCGTAAAAGCACAGGTTCACGCGGGTGGTCGGGGCAAGGGGGGCGGAGTAAAGCTGGCTGATAATCCGGACGATGCAAAAACTGCGGCGGCCGCGATAATAGGCATGCAGCTGATCACCCACCAGACCGGTCCACAGGGACAGAAGGTAAAGCAGGTTTTGGTAGAAGAGGCCAGCGAGATTGCACGGGAATTTTACCTCGGCATGACATTGGATCGGGCGCAGTCAAAGGTGGTGGTGATGGCCAGCCAGGAAGGTGGGGTGGAGATCGAAGAGATCGCCACACGCAGTCCCGAGAAGATCCTCATGGAAACTGTGGATCCCGCCGTTGGCTTCCAAGCCTTCCAAGCGCGACGCTTGGCGTTTGAACTCGGTCTCTCTGGGCCCCAGGCGCGTTCGGCAACGAATTTGATTGTGGCTCTGTACCACGCCTATCAGGGATCCGACTGTTCGCTTGCGGAGGTTAATCCGTTGGTGCTCACTGCCGAAGATCGCGTCGTGGCGCTGGACGCCAAGATCAACTTCGACGACAACGCGTTGTACCGCCATCAGGACTTGCAAGCGCTCCGAGACTGGGACGAGGAAGAAAACTTGGAGGTGGAAGCCTCCGAATTTGACCTGAATTACATTCGCTTGGATGGAAATATCGGATGTATGGTCAACGGTGCCGGCCTCGCTATGGCCACCATGGATATTATCAAGTTAGCCGGTGGCGATCCGGCTAACTTCCTTGACGTTGGCGGTGGTGCAAGTGCCGAGACCGTAGAGAACGGCTTCCGCATCCTACTCAAAGATCCCAACGTAGAGGGGATTCTAATCAATATCTTCGGGGGCATAGTTCGTTGCGATCGCGTCGCCCAGGGGGTCATTCAGGCACGTAAGAAGCTCGAAATCGACGTGCCTATCGTCGTGCGTTTAGCTGGCACCAATGCCGATGTAGCCGGCAAGATGCTGGAAAACTCAGGATTAAATTTCACGGTCGGTGACGGCCTCAAAGACGCGGCCGAAAAAGTAGTGGCCGCCAGTGGGGCACTCTCTTGAGCTGCCGTGGTGTCAAAACGAATGTTGATGTGGAACAATGGCTATTCTTATAGACGATAAGACCGGCGTTTTGGTTCAGGGGATCACGGGGAGCGAAGGCTCGTTTCACGCCAAACAAATGGTGGAGTACGGTACTAAGGTTGTGGGAGGTGTGACGCCTGGCAAAGGTGGGCAAACCTTCGACAAGATCCCAGTGTTCGATTTGGTCTCGGAAGCGGTTGGCGCTACGGAGGCCACGGCGTCAGTGATTTTTGTTCCCGAAGCTTTCGCCGCTGACGCCATCATGGAGGCTACAGACGCCGGAATCGAGCTGGTCATATGTATCACCGAAGGCATCCCAACCTCCGACATGGTTCGGGTGCATCATTACCTATCAACCCGACCCACCCGTCTGATCGGACCCAACTGTCCAGGAATAATCTCACCCGGAAAATGCAAAATCGGCATTATGCCCGGTTTCATTCATCAAGAGGGTGGGGTAGGTGTGATCTCCCGAAGTGGCACCCTAGCTTATGAGGCTGTCAATCAGCTAACCGAAAGGGGCATCGGCCAGTCTACCTGCATTGGCATCGGAGGTGACCCGATCGTTGGAACGAATTTTGTGGATGCCCTCACCCTTTTTCGCGAAGATGCAGGCACCGATGCCGTGGTGATAATCGGTGAAATCGGTGGCACCGCCGAAGAAGACGCGGCCACTTATATTGCTGCCAACTTCAACAAACCGGTCGTCGGGTTCATCGCCGGCCAAACCGCGCCGCCGGGGCGGCGTATGGGTCACGCCGGTGCTATCATTGCGGGGGCTAGGGGCACCGCCAACGAAAAGATGGAAGTAATGGCAAATGCTGGGATTCTAGTATGCGAAAGTGCGGCAGCTATCGGCGCTACAGTGGAAAAAGCCTTAGTTTAAGGTCGCGATGGGTCATCTGCGGTTCGTCTAACGATTCGTGACACATCTACTGATCGTGCCTATTCTCGACGCGCTAGCGGTGACCCACCGTAGACACCGGGAGAGGGCAATGGCACGATCGGCGTTTCGCGTTTCAGTAAAACCAACCCAACCACAAACAAAAATGCGGCCGGCAGCAGCATTAGCGGTGGCAACTCGCCGGCCAAGTAGTTGGTCCCCAAATGGGCTTGCAGGTTGACGCCGGCGACTGAAAAGAGATTGTTGGTCACGTGGGCGAGAACGGCGGGATAGATGCTGTGGGTAAGCCATACCAGCACCCCAAAAACGATCCCTAATAAAAACACCGCAGGGAAGTGCCATGGGTCGAGGTGGAAGGAAGCAAACAGCAAACTCGAGCCCAGAACAGCGACGACGGGTCCGCGGTAGAAACAAAGACCCGCGAATACAAAACCGCGAAAAGCAATTTCTTCCAGAATTCCGGGCACCAGCACCACGGATACCAGGCTCTCTCCTAAAGTCGCGAAATCACTGACCATTTGAATGTCCAACAACAATCGTTGCAGGTATAGCGGAAAGCCAATCCCCGCATTGCGGGCGAGTTCCATCAGGGCGTCGTCCACTTCCGTCACCAACACGTTGGCGCTGACTGCAACCACACCACTGACCACCAAGCTGCGCCGGGAAACGGCATTCAACAGAAATATATCCTCTGCCTTAAATGCCATTCTACGCACAAAAAGCAGGATAATCGTGAAGAAGCTGAGCTCAACGATCAAGATGCCTAAGCGCGGGGGAAGACTCCCCCAAGCCTCACTGAGAACAACGCCTGCCAAAGTACTCAGAAGAAGTGCCAACAGATAGATCTGGAGAATCTGGGGCAGGGTCGGAAACAGCATTGTGACTCGTTGGCGCGTTAACGATGCTAGTTCCTGTGCCACTATCCGTCGGTGCTCCATGACGACACGGGCTAGCCCTAGCTCTGGACGAGCGGATTTAATGTGCGCGGGTCAGAAAACGCAACTTCCCGTTGTGGCACGTCGCGCAGTTGAGTGCTTTTGGGTCGGTCGGCAAAGGTAATAGCTTGCGGTGAACTTTTCCATCTGCGGTCTTGGCCGTTAGGTGAATGCCGGCCGAATCTCCATTAGCAACGAAACGGGCGGTGATGTGGGTCTTCTTCTTGGCTTCCTCCAACGTCAACAGTGTCTGTCGCTTGAGGAAAAGACTATCCACGAAGACCATTTTCATCGATCGGGTGATTTCCTTTTCGGCAGTATCCTTCGGATACAGAATCTTGCCGTTTTCCTTGACGTGACAATGTAAGCACTTCACCCCAAGTGCTTTGGAGATCATTTTCATCGCTTTGAGGGTAGTCTTTTTGTTTTCGCCAAAGATGGTTTTCCCATGCTGGCCAGAAACCACCGATGCGAGCAACAAAACGGACGCTAAAACAATAGAAGGTATTGGGTTACACACGGAAACTCCTTTCTGACTCCGAAAAGACGGCTCACAATCTACACATGTGCTGGCCCGGCGAAAAGACTAACAAGTCCTGGAATTCAACCAGCAGTCGACCCGGACTTGGACGCCTTTACGAACGCGCTGGTTCGGTAGTACCAAATGAGGTAGTCGAACAAAATGGACGGAACCCGGACCGGGTAAGCGAGTTTGATTACCAAATCAGCAAACCAAGACCACACGGGGATCAAAGCTAAACGACAAGCTAAACTCGCAAACAGGTCCTTAGTCTCCAGAGACGGTATCCGCAACACAGAAACCAACTCGGGATGTTTGTTCAGGATCAGCGGCACAGAGGCGCGTCCGTAAACCCGCATGAGATCGCAGAGGTTGGACCACGTGCGCAGTTCGTGGTGGTTGGAAACAGCAGAGTCCTCATAGTAGAAGCGGACGCCGGAACGCGATAGTCGGTACCCAAATTCCAGATCTTCGCCGCCGTATTCGCGGAAATCTTCGTCGAAAAGGCCAGCATCTATCACGACTTGACGCCTCAGCGACGAGTTCCCAGTGACAAAACAGTTGAAAGGCACCCGTTCGCCTGACGCATACTGGTGAACGCCGCGTCCTTCGATGTATCGCGACAGAGCGTTGGGGCGGATTTCTGCGGCAAAGCGAATGTTTCCCACACAGCCACACTTGGAGTCGTTGGCCTGGTGGAACAATGCATGTGCCCGAAAGAATCCCGGTTCGACCGACATGTCCCCATCCAAGAAGAGTACCACATTGCCGCGGGAGCATCGGATACCTGCGTTACGTGCTTTTGCTCGACCCAGATT
>CAYNZV010000106.1:0-14389 GCA_964401715.1 uncultured Gemmatimonadaceae bacterium
TGGCCCCCCTGTTTTTGTCGGTGTTCTCAACGGGGCAGTGGAGTTCATGATGAGACTACTCGGCGAATTTCCAGCCGAATTCGCGGCGTCGATCCAATACGATTTTGTCAACGCCTCATCTTATGACAGAAATAACAGCCGAAGAGAAGTAGCAATTGGCCCTCATGGCTCAATCGATATCACGGCCTGCGACGTGATAGTCGTAGATGGCATCGTAGATACTGGGCTGACAATTAACCGTTTGCTGACTGTGTTGAAGGGAAAAGAGCCTCGATCGCTGGCTGTTTGCGCCTTGCTGGACAAGGAATCTCGTCGTGTGCACCAGGTTGAGATGCGTTATGTCGGCTTCAAGATAGCAGACCATTTTGTCGTAGGATTTGGAATGGACTATAATCAAAAGTTTCGTTGTTTGCCGCACGTTGCTACCTTGGATCCTACACTCAAGGGGATCGAGAAATGAGTGAATGGTGCCAGATTCGCATAGCAGCCTCCGGGGAAGAGTCCCGGCAACTTTACCTCCAAAGCTCTCGATCTTGTCTTCGATGAACTATAACAACAGGATGATGTGGACGTCGCGTTAATCGGGCGGAGAGCATCCGAGAACGAACAGGAGCAGCTCGAGAGCATCGGATCGGATGCCACCTGTATCGTTTTCTCGTCGCCCGAATACTATGGCAACTACTACCGTGTCGCCAAATGGGTGATCTATAACAAGGGGTTTCCTCTGTGCTTGCCGGGAAATCGGTGGTCCTGTTAGGCGTGTCTGGGGGACAAAGCGGAGTCCTCAAAACGATGGAACACCTGCGCAGTGTCTGTTCGCACGTAGGGGCGATAATTCTGCCCGGACCGGTTCGGGTCGCCAGAGTCCAACATCATTTTGACAACGCCGTCCGATATCTCGATGAAAGCCTCGAGTCCTGTATCCGAAGGTTGAAGAATTACTTGGTGGCATACATCCGTGACAGCATTTGCCTACGCGCAGCCCTCGATTTTTTTGTTCTATAGAGCGTGCGGTTAGATAGGTTTGCCCAAACAATAAAAACCCCGGGGAACTCGTAGTTCTCCGGGGTTTGCTGTTCTCGATTCGTTAGATCTTAATTCTTTTTCGCTTCGTCGATACCCTTGTCTATTGCTTCGATCAAGCCGTCGATGTGGCTTGCTTCAGTCGGCAGGCATATTGCACACATACCCAATCCGAAGCTCAAATAGTACCCCTGTTCCAACAACGACAGAAAGACTTTGTGGGTCATCTCTGTGTCATTTTTGGCCAGCGAACGGTAACTGGTTAGCTCCTTCACTTCGGTGAAGTAGAAGCTGAACACCGATCCCAGGGTGACGGCAACGCCGTCGATTCCTTTGCGGGCAAACATCTCGTTGAGGCCGTCCTTGAGACGTTGCGAAAGGTTGTTTAGGTGATCGTAGGCAGCGGGGGTAAGCGCCCGTAGCATAGCGAGACCTGCTGCCATGGTCACCGGATTAGCGCTGTAGGTACCGCTCTGGCCGAACCCCTGTGGTTGGGAGGGATCGAACAGGTCCATAAGGTCTGCTCGACCTCCAAAGGCTCCAACCGGGAAGCCGCCACCGACTATTTTTCCATAGCAAGTTAGATCGGGTTCCACCCCGAAGTGCTCTTGGGCGCCACCGGGACCCGTACGGAAGCCGACGATCTCATCGAATATGAAGATGATCCCGTGCTTCTTCGCGATCTCCCGCACCGCCTGGACGAACTCTTTCGGGATCTGCAGGATACCCGCCTTGGGATCCATAATCACGCAGGCGAGTTCATCCTTGTTGGCAGCAATAATACGCGCGACTGCATCTAAATTAGCGTAGGGCAGAATTACGATTTCTTCGAGGGCGCACGGTGACATACCGGCTGTTTGTGCAACCGGTATCGGTGCGTCCGCTGGGCCCGCTTTTTCTATGGGGGGCGCTACACTGATCTCCACGGCATCGTGACTGCCGTGATATCCGCCTTCGAACTTGGCTATCTTGGGTTTGCCGCTCGAACCACGTGCCAGCCGTATGGCATGCAGTGTTGCTTCGGTACCTGAGTTAACAAAGCGGATTCGGTCAAGTGATTTCACTCGCTTGCACATTTCGGCACAAAGGTCCTTCTCGTGACCCATAGGAGCCGATATAGCTATACCACGATCGATCTGACGCTTGACCGCGTCCATGACGTCCGGGTGCCCGTGGCCAAGTATCTGACCGGTGTGATGATTGACGAAATCCACATACTTGTGACCGTCCACATCGTACATGTAACAGCCTTCGCCCCGTTCTATGGTCAGCGGAAACGGTTTGAAATAATATGCACCCTTTGCGACACCTCCCGGAGTCGACTCGCGCAGGTGTTCAAACTGTTCCAAGGAACGGGGGTTGTTTTCGCGAAACCTATCTTCAAGTGCACTCATGCCATCTCCTTACCCGCGCTGCCCCGCCGGAGGTCGCGCTGCATCAGGGTTTCCATTGACTATGTCGTGAAGATATGACCAAGGCTATACCTTAGTAAAGCCAGCTCCAGTTGTTAGCACGAGAATATTTCGTTACAGTTACTCGGCCTCAATATTATCCCCCCAGGAAGCCAAATGCGATCTACTAAGTTTCTTTCCGGCATTATGTGCCTAGGTTTCCACTAAAACAATATGTTTTCGGCAGCGACGGTATCTCCCTTTTGCCGGATTCTCCCATAGATGTAACGCTGTTACTGATCGGTGAAGAAGAGCCCCCGGGCGGTAGTGCGATTGCGAGATCTGAATCAGGGATCACCAACGCTGTCGATCTTCTACCGCGGCAAATGGTGAGGGTATTGCGTGCGTGGGTTAGTGCAACTGCAATGGAAATTTCCGTAACTTCGAGCTTTTGGATATCAGGTCCTGTCCTTGACACTGACCTAACGGCGGTCGTGGCGAAGGTTGCGAAAGACCAAAAACGGACGTACAGCTTGGTCTACGACTCAAATCTGGAAGTTGCTCGGGCTTTTGAGGTCGTATTCCAGCCGTTGGGCAAATCGCTACTACCGGTGTGCGCGGTTTTTATCGGTGGCAGAGAAGGCAAGGTCAAATTTCAGCATGTCAATCCAGATTATAGAGTGCGGCTGGATGTGGGCGCATTGCTCGCGGCTGCAAGGGTCAGTTTGAACTGATGAATATGAGCCAAACCGTCACCGTACGTTCAGGTGCTTGGCACGGGGATGTTGAGCGACCGCTGCCGTTTCCAGACCATTGGCGAGTACAGGTCTACGCCCCAAGCGATGCCCCCGCTTTGGGAAGCGATCAGCTGAACGCGGCACTGGATGCTCCTATCGGTACGTCATCCTTAGAAGAACTTGCCCACGGCAAGAATAGTGCCGCCATCGTCGTCGACGATCTTTGCCGCCCAACCCCCATCTCTCCAATCCTGCCGGGATTGCTCGATCGCCTGCAATCTGGCGGCATAGCCAAACAAAACATCCGCTTCGTGATCGGTTCGGGATCTCACCGACTGCTGACCCAGGAAGAAATGGTCAAGAAGCTGGGGGCGGCTGCGACCGCTTACGAAGTCCAAAACCACGACTTTATGAGCGGCGATCTGAGAGCGCTGGGAAATCTTTCATGCGGTATGCCGCTCTACATCAATCCGACCGTCGCTGATGCCGATCTTAAGGTCTGCGTGGGGAGTATTTCTCCACACGGATTAGCCGGATTCAGTGGTGGAGCGAAACTTGTCGTGCCGGGAGTGGCGGGATACGCGACCATACACTACCTCCATAACATGTGCAGCTACCGGGGCCGCGGATCGAAGCAATCTAGCATTTCCAGCGAAGACGGTCGCGAGGCTATGGAAGAAGCCGCGCGGCGCCTTGGTTTGGATTTCATAGTGAACGTGGTAATCAACACTAAGCGCGAAGTGGCTGGGGTATTTGCGGGCGATTTCTCGGAAGCGCACCAACGTGGTATGGAACTGGCGAGCGACACATATGCCACCTCATTGCCTGCCGGTAACGACGGTTCGGTAGACCTGGTTGTAGCCAACGCCTATCCCTATGATGCTGATCCAGTGCAGATAGGGAAATCCCTATGGGTTTCCGAGTATTTCGCTGACACGTATACGCTGGTATTCAACCCTGCGTGCGACGGTATTTGTTATCATGGGGCGCGAGTCGGTTTGGACTACGCGCATTTTAAGGCGCAGGAAACCCAATTCGATTCGAGCAGTGTGGAGGTGCGGGTCGGACGCAGGCACCAGCGCATTGTTTGCTCGGAGAATTTCCCTGCTCGACATTTCTACAAGCGATTTGCCAGCGATATTCTGGTGCGCGACTGGGAGGGAATTCTGGAGCGATTGGACCGAGAACTACCCGCGGCGCCGAACGTGGCGTTGCTGCCCTGTGCGCCCATTCAAATACCGGCGCCAAGCGATTAGTCAAGGACCTTCGTCAACAGGCGTCCTTAGCGTGCGTGCCGGACGCTCGGTGTTGGCGTATTTCTGCAGAGCCTGTTCATCGAGATCAATGCCCAAGCCAGGCGCCGTCGGAATTTCGATATAGCCCTTCTTGACGGCAGGAGGATCGATGGCGATCTGGTCAGCAATCCGTTCCAAATTTACGAAGTACTCTGTTATCAGGAAGTTAGGCATGCCTACCGCTGCATGCACGGTAGCCGCGAGACCGACCGTCGTGCTGTTGTAGTTGTGCGGCGAAACAGCCACGTGGTACGCGTCAGCCATTGCGGCGATTTCACGTAGCTCCAATATGCCGCCACAATTGCAGACATCAGCGTTGATGATGTCTGCGGCTCGTCGTTCGAAAACATCGCGAAACTCGGTTTTGGTGTAGAGCTCTTCCCCGGTGACGATGGGAAGCTTGATGCGTCGTTTCGCTTCCACCAAACCTCCCAGATCCCGCGACGAAACCGGTTCCTCGAACCAGAACGGATCGTATGGCTCCATCATTTCGGCGACCCGAATGGCGTGTATCGGTGCCAAACGCCGATGAACCTCGACCAGTATGTCTACATCGGGCCCCACTGCCTCACGCACAGCCTGCACGCAGTCGACGGCTGTTTGTTCCTCGCGCCGGCTGATTATAGTTCTCCAAGGGCCGAGGAATGGGTCGAATTTCAGTGCGCTGAACCCTCGAGCAACGAGGTCTTTGGCCCGACTGGCGATCTCTTCAGTTCGGTTCTCAGTGTGATACCAGGCCCCCCAACCGTTGGCGTAGACGCGAATCTTGTGGCGGAAAACCCCGCCCAGAAGGTTGTATACCGGCTGAGACATGGCCTTGCCAGCGATATCCCACAGGGCATGTTCGATGGCACTAATAGCGGAATAGAGATCCATCGAACCGCGTTTGGCAGCGAAATCAGTATAAGCCCAGAAGGTGAAGTGTTTGATCTGCAGAGGGTCGCGCCCGACGAGATAGCGAGATAACCCCTTGATGTGGGCTTCGATAGTGCGGTCGCGGTCACTTTGGGTGTAAGCCTCGCCCCATCCGTGCAACCCGTCATCTGTTTCAACTTTGACGAAGAGCAGATTCTTGGAAGAGTCGGGATTGACTAGGAACGATTTGACCGCGGCGATCTTCATACTGCAAAATATAGGGTCAAGCTTCCTGCGTATTCAAATCGAAGCAGACAACCATAGAAGTCGCGAAAGTCTTGTATAATACGATCGGATCGACTTGCGCGAAGTCGAGCTCCAGTTAATTGCCTTGCGTTACAGCAAATGGAGTATCGATGACATTCGTTACGATCTCAGTGTTCCCGTGTCGGATCTGGGGCTGACACGGAGAGACCATAGCCAAGACTGCGGACCAAAACCGTCGGGCACTTGATAACTGGAATGCAGTTATTCTGCCCACGGCGTCAAATTCGACTGGGACAAGCTGGAGCAGTTCCGACGGGGGTGACTGCAGCACCTTTCACTGGGTGCGTATAGGTTACAACGAACGATGGGATTCTCCGACATCTCGTTGTTCAAACCAGACGCCAAATCCCGGCCGCTCGCTTAGTGTGACGGTACCGTCTGCGACCAGCGGGGATCCTTTCACCCAACTTATCCATTCGCGTCCAGACTCCGCAAAAGGCGTGTCGCCGAATGCGGAAATTGCATGAAGCGACCAAGCTTCCGAGCCGCGGTGGGGACAAACGATCACTCCGGTTCCTGCGGCCAGTCGATAGATTTTCAGGAGTTCAGTCAGGCCCCCACACCAACAGACATCCGGTTGCACGAAGGCATGCAGTTTTTCCTTGATCAGCGGTTTGAACGAACGGGCAGTGTATTCGTGCTCGCCACCAGCAATCGGAATGGGACACTCGTCCCGCAGGCGTGCGTATCCTTCCAGATCGTCCGGTGGTAATGGTTCCTCTAGCCAATAGAGGTCATAAGGTTCGAGCTGTTCCGCGAGACGCAGAGTGGTGGTTACATCCATCTTCATGCAGGCGTCCCCCATGAGCCGTACAGCCGGCCCCAATGTCTCTCTAACCGTTCTAATCCCTTCGACAATTACACTCAGATCTTGGCCGGGGTTTACCCCGGCATGGATTTTGATGGCGGAGAATCCAGATTTGCCAGCAGTGATTCCTTCAGTCGCCGAAGAGCCCGTTTTATAAACGGGAATCGATTCGTCGGTCGTTCCTCCCAGCAATTCCACTAGCGGTTTCTTTTGCCGCTTTGCTCTAAGGTCCCACAACGCTAGATCCACGCCACTTATCGCCATTATCGCGATTCCCTTGCGACCATACGCAAGGGTGCTGCGATACATCTCTTCCCAAATGGCTTCCACGTCGGTAGAGTCCGCTCCCACCAAAATCTGGCGCAACGCCGTTTCAATCACGTGAATACCGGCCTTGCCACCACCACCTACGCCGTATCCGATGAGCCCGTCAGCGGTCTCCACAATAACGAGGATCTGGCCCATCCAGGTCCGCCAGCCCGGAGGCGAGTTGTCGATTCCCGGTTGCAGAGCTCGGACGTTTCTAATCAACATGGGATTCTCAGCATTAGACGCGTGAAGCGTTGGTTGCGTGTTCAGACATCTAATTGTGCCCCTTCAAAGCATCCCGTAAGTTATTTGGCCGCAACAGCCATCACCTTACTACCACGACAGTAAGGCTCGCGCAAAGGTAAAGCATTCCCTGTAAGGAGTGAAATGAGCACTGATTTGGAGATCGCAGCGGCCGCGACGCCGCGACCGGTCGAAGAGATTGCCGGTGACTTAGGCATTCCAATAACTGAGTTGGATCTCTACGGCAGATTCAAAGCGAAACTGCCTTTAAGCCTGATTGATCGTGACAGGGTAAATGCAAGTCGATTGATTCTCGTCTCAGCCATTTCGCCGACTCCAGCGGGCGAAGGTAAAACGACTACCTCCATCGGCCTTGCACAGGGTCTCAACCGAATCGGCAAGCGGACTACTGTGGTCCTTCGCGAACCTTCCCTTGGACCGGTGTTCGGCGTCAAGGGCGGAGCGACCGGCGGCGGCCATTCGCAAGTGCTGCCGATGGAAGACATCAATCTGCACTTCACCGGCGACTTCGCGGCGATTGAGAAAGCGCACAATCTACTTGCTGCCCTGATCGACAACAATATCCAAAGCAAAAAAAACTCCCTGGGAATCGACCCGCGAACGGTCTATTGGAAGCGGGTTTTCGATATGAACGACCGGGCTTTACGGGACATCGTTATCGGTTTGGGCGGTACGACGTTTGGCATACCCCGAGAAACTGGCTTTGACATAACTGCTGCATCTGAAATCATGGCGATCCTTTGTCTTTCCGATGACTTGAACGATCTCAAAAAGCGATTGGGGAACATCTTTGTCGGCTTCGCGTACACGGGGAAGCCCGTCTATGCCCGCGACTTGAACGCCAATGGTGCCATGGCCGTGCTGCTCAAGGAGGCGATAAAACCGAACCTAGTACAAACTCTGGAAGGAACGCCGGCCATTATTCACGGCGGTCCGTTTGCCAATATTGCCCAAGGGACCAATACGGTTATCGCGACGCGAATGGGCTTGTCGTTGTCCGATTATGTGGTTACGGAGGCAGGCTTCGGATTCGATCTGGGAGCTGAGAAATTTTTCGATATAAAATGCGTCAGCTCAGGTCTCACTCCTTCAGTCGTAGTATTGGTTGCCACTGTTCGTGCGTTGCGTTACCACGGGGGTGCAACCCTACAGTCCATCCACGAACCGAATACGGGCGCGGTTCGTGCGGGTTTGAGCAATTTGGAAAAGCACATCGAAAACATGGCGCATTTCGGAATGGACTGCGTCGTGGCGATCAACAAGTTCACCACCGATTCGCGGGATGAAATCGATGTGATCACGGAAAGATGTGAAGAGCTAGGGAAACGGGTAGTAGAGACCGATTCGTGGGCTCGGGGTGGAGTTGGAGCGGAGGAATTGGCGTGCTCAGTGGTGGAGGTGATTGACAATGATTCGTCCTCATTCAAACCCTTATATCAATGGGACTGGTCGCTCGAAAAGAAGATCGAGACGATTGCTAAGGAGATCTACGGTGCTCGTGCGATCGATTACACCGCCAAAGCCAAGAAGGACCGGCGCACAATAAAGAAACTGAAGCTAGAAGGACTGCCGGTCTGCATAGCGAAAACCCAGAAGTCGCTTTCTGATAACCCGGATCTCCTGGGACGACCAAAGGATTTTGTCGTGACCGTGCGGGAGATCGAAATTGCTTCGGGAGCCGGGTTTCTGATTCCGATCACCGGCGAGATCATGCGCATGCCCGGTTTGCCCTCGACACCTGCGGCAGAGAGCATCGATATCGACGCCGATGGGAAGGTGAGTGGGTTGTTCTGATCTTTAGAACTTTCAAGGCTGCGACGGTGCTTGTGGTCCATTTTTTCGCACAGCGGTAATAGTGCCGTTGGTTTTACCGACTTCGATTCAAACCAACTACGGGCTAAAACATTGTTAATCTTAAGATCCGGATTACTCGGCGCCGACAATCTACGCTCCGGGATAGTTGATTTTGAAGTGATGGCAGACTCGTTACTTACCATATTCAGCTGCTGCTGATGGCCGCTACTCTTCGTCTCTTCGCTACTCAATGGTCAGTTCGATGGTATCCCTCGGAGAAAACCGAATGGTCTTGGGCGGAGAAATTCCAAGCCATGAAAGACGCCGGATTCGACGGTCTCATGTCCACGCCTTTGCGGGAATTGAAAGACCGCGGCGACCTCGATTTTTGGGCGATCACCAGTCTCGGTGTTGGCGACGACCCGCGGCCGTTCTACGAGGCCGCCACCACGTTGGGAGCTGCCGGCGCTACCGTGCAACCGTGCGACGTGGACACCCCGCTCGCCGACTGTGTCGATGTAGTGCGAAATATCCAGCAGATCGCCGATGAATTCGGTCTGCATACAGGGATCGAGTGTCACCGTGACACTTTTACCGAAACACCGGAACGGACCTGGGATATGTGCGATGCGTTTGAGAAGGCGGAACGCCGGCTTCTTCCGCTATGTTTCGATCACTCCCATTTCGCTGTAGTCCGCCATTTGAGCCCGCCATATTGGCCGAACTTGAAGGGCCGCGAAGACTTGCTTGCCCATACCCGCCAGTTTCATATGCGCCCGTTCAATGGCCATCACTGCCAGATTCCAGCCACTTTCGACGGCAAACGTCGCACGCCTGAGTATCGGGACTGGCTGGCATTTGTACAGGAGCTCTTTCGCTTCATGAGGGTGTATGGTGATGGCGAGATCTTTGTCGTTCCCGAGCTCGGCAACGCCAATCCATCCTATGGGCTATCGTGTTTTCCCGATGTCTGGAAAGATGCCTGTCTCACTGGAGGCGACTTGAGAGCGGCTTGGGAAAACGCATCGAAATAAAGATGGGAAGCAAGCCGAAAGATGGTAGAACAAACCGACCACATTCCCCTCAAGGTGTCCACATTCTTGCTCAACGTTTGGCAAGGGAATTCGGAATACCACACGTTATTTGATAGACAGGTGTTAAATAGAACGCAAAAACGGACACAAGGGAGCCAAGTATAATTTTTACGGCTTCCTGTGTCCGTTTAATAAAATGGTGGGCGATGCTAGACTTGAACTAGCGACCTCCTGCATGTCAAGCAGGCACTCTAACCACCTGAGCTAATCGCCCACTAACCGCAGCTTACCCGAGTAATATAGATTAGCTGGTAGTAGCAAACAAGAGATCAAAACTTTCGTGAAGATCACCATTGTATCTTATCAGAAACATAGAAACACTGGTTATCAGGTTTCCGAGGAAGAATACATAAAACGGCTATCGCGGTTTGTTCAGATCAATCTCTGCGAAATCAAGAGCTGGAATGGCTCCACGAAATTGCCCGACTACCTGAGCAAGTCGAGCTTTCGTATCGGTCTTCACGCCAACGGCAAACAACACGAATCGAAGGGGCTGGCTAAACATATACAGGAATTGATGAACGTCGGCAATTCGCACTTCGTGCTAGCTATAGGGGGACCCGAAGGGATGCCAACCTCCGTGAATGCGCAACTGCACGAGCGCTGGTCCCTATCACCTCTCACGTTCTCTCACCAGCTTGCGCGGGTTGTGTTACTGGAGGTTTTGTATCGGAGTTTTGATTTGCTAAACGGCGGGCGTTACCACAAATAAACCGACTAGAAGTAGCTCAAGAGCCGATCCCAGAGTCCCATTCGTGCGATGCTCTTTGCGGCCACCACTTCAAACTGCGCCAACAGACTGTCCCCCAAAGATACGCTCAAGGTTCCCAATTCGTCGCCAGCCTCAACCGGCGCCGGAAGCTCGTCGGGAAGATCAATCTTCCGTCGAATCTGTTTCGCTTGCCGCGTGTTCAGTACGGCGACCGCTGTGGTTCCAGCCAACGCTCGGACTTCTGGTTCCATGCCCCAATCCAGCAATACGGTTCCCATGTTTTCGCCTTGGCGCACGATCGGAATACGCGAGTAGTTGTTGAATCCCCAGCTCAATAATCGGCGCGTCTCGTCATCTCGAATCTTCTCGCTGCGACAACCGAGTACCACCGAGATCAAACGCATGCCGCCCCTTTTTGCAGTGGCCACAAGGCATGATCCCGCCCGCTTGGTATAACCGGTTTTGAGCCCGTCAAGACCGCGGAACCTACCCAGCAGATTATTGGTATTGTACAGCATGAACTTGCCGTTGCGGAACGGCTTGTATCGCACCGATGTCCACTTCAGGACCTCGGGGTATGCCAACAACGCGCGCGCAACGCTAGCAAGATCGTTGGCGGTGGTGCGATTGCTGTCTCGTTTGGGGGTGTCGTCTAGTCCGTGCACGTTGACACACCTCGTATCGGTCAATCCAAGCTCGTTTCCACGCTGGTTCATCATGTCGACAAATCCCCTAACAGATCCTCCGATGTGTTCCGCCACGGCAACACAGGCGTCGTTTGCCGAAGGAATTGCGATTGCCTCCATCATTTCCGCTAGAGAAAACAATTCGCCTTCTTTCAAGAAAACCTGGGAACCACCTATGCGACTGGCGTGGGCTGAAACCCTTACGGAATCTTCCAATGTGAATTTGCCGGTTCCAATAAGGTCCATCACCACCAGCTTTAGCAACAGCTTTTGGGTACTGGCTGGAGAGCGGGGACCATCGCCATTGTATTCGAAAAGGACGGTGCCGGTTTCGGTTTCCACGAGAACGGCAGCGGCAAAGGAGGGATTGACGCCGGGGTCAAACGTTTGGGCGCGGGTTATGCCGAAAGTGCAGGCAACTACACAGCAAACGAACAGAAATAGTATTCGACCGTTCATCGAACGAAGGATCTGTTGATTGTTGCCGATTGGGACGAGTATGCTGGCGACAAGACGGTGCAATTAGTTGATAGAAACATCTTCGGGTATGAACGACATCGGGCGGTACTTGCCACCTAGACCGTATACCGCTTGCTGCCAGACCTTGTCCGGGTGGGGTTCTAGGACTAGGTCCACATTGCCCGGACAGAGATGCCACGCGCCCTGGGCGATTTCGTTCTCTAACTGACCTGGATTCCAACCGGCGTATCCCAGATAGAAACGAAGAACGGGCCGCTCTACATCCGTGACTGCGGTGTGTTCGCGGATGGTCTCCAGATCGCCACCCAGATACAGTCCCCCGCACACTTCGGTTGGTTGCGTCCCATCTTTACTCAAGTGTTCCAAGCGATGGAGGAAAACCAACGTGCCAGGTTCCACCGGACCTCCTTGGAAGAACATGCTGCCCAATTCTCGTGGCGTTGGCTCCGGGCCACCAAGGTTGCAGGTATATTGCATCAGTTCTCCGCTGGAATAGAGGTTAATCCGTTCACCAAGCGGCCGATTCACGACCACGCCGACCGTGCCTTCGTCGTTGTGCTTCAGGAGCAACACCACGGACCGCCTGAAGCTCTGCGATTCTAGGTTCAACGAGGCAATGAGCAACGTACCTGCATCCAGGACGATGGAAACGGGCAATGCTAACTCCTTCCAGACAAGGTAACCTTTATGGTAAAAAAAACGGTTGGCCGATGTCAATCAAGCTGGCGAATGGCTCTCAGGAATAGAGTTGATAAGGTGCGCAGCGAGTCCGAAAGCTCCGGCATTCAGGTTCCCATGCTCGTTCCAACTCCGCTGCTGACATCCCCTCATCAATAGCAAAGCGGATCCGATCGGTGCCCATCAAACGATCGAAGTTGTGAATTCCACTAGCCGGCAGATGCCATTGGAATTCATCGGAATAGAGTTCTTTGACTGCCACCAGCAGTTCCATCGCGGCGCGTACGGGCGCCAAGCGGTTGCGATCAAACACGTGCAGTTGCACCCCGTGGCACTCCCGTCCTGTATGTTTGCCGAACTCCGGACGAAAATGGACGGGGCGCCACGCTACTCCGGGAAGTCGTGATTCCCGAATCCGTTCGGCCAATCGATGGGCTTCTATGTAAGGGGCACCAACCTGTTCGAACGGTTTGGCGGTGCCGCGACCTTCGGAAAGATTGGTGCCTTCAAAGACGCACATCCCTGGATAGACTATGGCAGTGTCTACGGTGGGCATATTTGGCGATGGCGGCACCCAAGTCAAACCACAGTCGTCCCAATAGTCGGTTCTGTGCCATCCTTGTAGTGCCACCACTTTCAGTACAGCGCCGATGTCGAACTCCTCGTTGAAGAGGCGAGCTGTCTCGCCTATGGTCAGGCCGTAGCGAATCGGGATAGGATAACGGCCAACGAACGAAACAAATTCCAGATCGAGCAGATTTCCCTCTATGCTGATACCACCGACGGGATTGGGCCGGTCTAGAACCACTATGGGCAGATCGATGTGTGCGCATACTTCCATCGAGAGACTCATTGTGTACAGGTAGGTGTAGAAGCGGGTACCGACGTCTTGGATATCGCAGAGAAGAACGTCCAGCTGACGAAGTATGGTTTCGGCAGGACGCCGATTTTCGCTATAGAGGCTGTAGACTGGAACCCCGGTTTCTGGATCGATGTGGTTGTCCACATGCTGGCCGTCGGGGGTACTACCACGGAAGCCGTGTTCGGGACCAAAAAGAGCGCACAACTCAACACCTGCTTGGCGATGTAGTAGCGAAGCAGAACTCTCCAACTGCCAGTTGACGCCAGAACAGTTGGTGATCAGCCCTACCCGTCGTCCTTCGACGAGGTGGAATTGTTCCGTCAAAAGGCGATCGATACCCAAGGTGGTGGACGGAGACTGCATAAATTCAGGGCGGCGCGTGGCCGTCCGTGTGATTGCGTTCTACGCGACGCAAGATGAAGGCACCGCCCCCAAGTAGGCTAGCAATGATGCTGGCTACATACCCAAGGAGTGACATGGCCGTCGAGACTTCAGCTGAAATATCAACAGTGCCAAAGAGCCTGACCAGTGAGTTCTCTCGCACGCCGAGGCCGCCGATCGAGATCGGTACCGCTGCCACTATAGCTGCCAGCGGTTGGAAACAGATGAAATAGACCAACCCGACGCTCAATCCCACTGCCAAACCGGCGGACCAGTAAACCAATATGCGGGAGAATTGGACCCCAATAGAGATGCCCAGCGACGCAGCCAACAACGTTGCCCGATGACGATAAACAACGATACTGTTGCGCAGATCACCAAGCAGAGAGCCCAATCGTTGCGGTAAAATCGCAACCGCCCATCGTTCCAAACGACTCCCGACGCGTCGACTGAGCCCCATGACCAACAAGATTACGAGCGTCAGCCAGGCGGGCACCAGAATCGATAGGATGCCCACAGCCGGTAACTCGGTTGCCAATAGGAACGCAAACAGCGCCAAACAGGCCGATGAAACGATCGATTAATGTTACCGCCATGCCGCCGCTTGTGGTGCCCGTCAAGCGGCGGATATCATAGACCCGCAATGCGTCGCCTCCGATGTTTCCCAGCAGCACGTTGTTGAAGAACACGCCC
>CAYNZV010000107.1:0-14052 GCA_964401715.1 uncultured Gemmatimonadaceae bacterium
GCTACGTTCGGAAGGGATAAACGCTGAAAGCATCTAAGCGTCAAGCCCACTCCAAAACTAGATATCCCGTGGGGTTAACCCACCTAAAGGCCCCTTGTAGACTACAAGGTTGATAGGTTGCAGGTGAAAGCGCAGTAATGTGTGAAGCCGAGCAATACTAATAGGCCGTGAGGCTTGGCCATTTTTTCGCTAATCGACTCTTGAGGTTTCAAATCGGCGACGTTTGAGGAGGCCGGCAGCAATCCATTGCGAGGATCTGTATTCGATCGATCTGTATAAAAAGGCCTTTCCGGTGGCTATAGCGGAGGGGAAACACCTCTTCCCATTCCGAACAGAGCAGTTAAGCCCTCCTGCGCCGATGGTACTGCTGGGGACACCCGGTGGGAGAGTAGGACGCTGCCGGATTTATTATCGAAGTGTCCGTTCCTAAGTGTTGGAACGGGCACTTTTTTTTACCGCTTTTTACCGCCCCGGAAATCTTGACAACTCCATTTCACAGGATTAGTTTAACCCCCAACGCGACAACGATTTACAAAATCAAAACGAAAGAGGCCGCGCAGTAATACCGGGCTGGAGATGACCAATGTGGTCTATCCCAGACCGGTATTTTGACTATTGAACGGTTCGAGGTGAAAGGTATGCGCTCCCTTTAGCCAATTTTCCAATTGAAACTATCCTAGCAAGGACGGTAAGGGTAGTTTCTGTAGATATCGACGAAAGCAGGTTCCATATTGTCACATTCGAGTGAACAAATCAGGAACATCGCCCTTTGCGGGCACAGTGGCGTGGGGAAAACCTCGCTTTCCGAAGCGATGTTGTTCAACATCGGGTCGATAAACCGCATGGGCACGATTGAAGACGGATCAACGGTTTCCGACTACGACAAGGGAGAGATTGAACGACAGATATCTTTGAAGATGTCAATGCTGAACGGCGAATGGAAATCGAGACATCTTAACATTCTCGATACCCCTGGTTATGCAGATTTCATTGCCGAAGCGCAGGCGGCTTTGCGTGTTGCCGACGGTGCAGTAATCGTCGTCGATGCCATAGCGGGAGTGGAGATCGGCACCGAGAGGATCTGGGGTTTTGCCGGCGAATACAATCTCCCCCGATTGATTTTCGTGAATAAGCTCAGTCACGATAGAGGCAACCTCGACGACGTGTTGGAGATCGTACGTGCCCGATTCGGTCGTGCAGCGGTGCAACTACAATTCCCTGCAAATCCCGGTGAGGGGTTCGATCAAGTTGTCGATCTCGTCGAGATGAAGCTCTTTTCCTACAAAGGCGGATCTCGAGAGGAAACAGATATTCCGGCAGAACATCAAGAGAAAGCCCAACAGCTTCAGGAGCAGTTAGTGGAAGCCGTCGCCGAAACCGACGAGGAGCTCATGGAGCAATATTTCAACGAGGGTAGATTGTCGCCAGAGGCTTTGCGAGAGGGTCTGCACAAAGCCGTAACGCGGCTCGATCTTTTCCCCATTCTTTTCGGCGAAGCTACGGCGAATGTCGGTATCGACCGTTTGTTAGATGCGGTTGTTGATTTTGTCCCGGCACCAACTGAATCGGCCGGATTCAAGGTGAGTGGAAATGGTGAAGCCGAGGTTTTGCAGCCGGATGAAAATGCTCCTCTCGCAGCGCTGGTTTTCAAGACGATAGCCGAGCAGCACGTGGGTGAGCTCTCCCTGTTAAGGCTGTATTCAGGGAACATTAAACCGGGCGACGAAGTGGCAAATCCTGCCAGAAATGTTACCGAGCGCATCGGGCAGATCTTCTTGCTTAACGGGCACGAGCGTGCCGAGTTGGAAACCGCAACCGCCGGCGACATTGTCGCACTGGTGAAACTGAAAAACACGCACACCGGAAATACACTCTGCAAGAAAGGGGATTCACTGGCTCTGCCCGCCGTCGACTTCCCAGATCCATTGATTCGCGTGGCCATCGCACCGAAGGAAAAAGGTGGCGAAGACAAGATGGCTACCGGGTTGTCCCAGATGCACGAAGAAGACCCCAGCTTCATCTTCAAATACGACGGCGATGTGAAACAGTCGATTCTTTCGGCTCAGGGAGAGCTCCACCTTACGACTATAGTTCAAAGACTTAAAGAGAAGTTTGGAGTCGAGGTAGATACGAAACCGCCGCGCATTCCGTACCGCGAGACGATCAAGAACAATGCCGAGGCCCACTATCGACACAAGAAACAATCGGGTGGTCGAGGTCAGTTTGGCGAGGTGTTTCTAAAGATCGGCCCCCGGCAACGCGGAGACGGTTTTGAGTTCGCCAGTGACGTTGTGGGCGGGAACATACCCACCAACTTTATCCCCGCCGTCCAAAAAGGTATTGTGGAGGCCCTCGACAACGGCCCGGTATCGGGCTACCAGGTCGTGGATGTTGCGGCGACGGTCTACGACGGCAAACACCACGCTGTCGACTCGGATGAGGTCTCGTTCAAGATTGCCGGCTCTCACGCTTTTCGCGATGCCTTCATGAAAGCTAAACCGACCCTTCTCGAACCGATATACAGCCTCACTGTAACTGTGCCTGAGGAGTTCATGGGAGATGTGATGGGAGATATGTCTTCACGTCGTGGTCGCATCAGCGGTATGGATACGGACGGCCATTTTCAGCTGATCCACGCCGAAGTCCCGTTAGCCGAGATCTATGGATATGCCACGACGTTGCGGTCGATGACTCAAGGGAAGGGGATGCATACACAAACGTTTGATCGCTACGAAGAGGTCCCCGGAGATATCATGCAACGCATCGTCGAGGAATCGAAAAAGGAAAAGGAAGCAGCTTGAAAAGCGATTCAGTGCTGCCGGCTTAGGGGTGCTCTAACCGGGCACCCCTTTTTTGTTGCTTCGGTGCTCGAATCGCAATAGATTTTTCATAACGAACAGAGAGAATATAGCTATGTCCGGTCACTCCAAATGGAGTACAATAAAACGCAAAAAGGGCGCAAACGACGCCAAGCGGGGAAAACTCTTCACCAAGCTCATCAAGGAATTGGTGGTGGCTGCTCGGCACGGTGGTGACGAAGACGTTAACGCGCGATTGCGGACGGCAGTGCAGAACGCCAAAGCAGCAAATATGCCGCATGCTACCATTGAACGGGCAGTGAAGCGTGGATCTGGAGAAGAGGCCGACGTCAACTACGAAGAATTGGTGTATGAAGGATATGGGCCAGGCGGTGTAGCAATCATGATCGAGATTCTCACCGACAACAAGAACCGCACGGTGGCGGAGGTACGTCACGTGTTCAGCAAATACAACGGCAATTTAGCCGAGAATGGGTCAGTCGCTTGGATGTTCGAACAGAAGGGTTTGATCGAGATCGACAAGTCAGTTATCGACGAAGAGAGTTTGATGATGGCCGTCATGGACGCCGGGGCTGACGATATTCAAGATGAAGACGAGATCTTCGAAGTCGTTAGTTCGGTCGCCAATTTCGAATCGGTCAAGAAAGCCCTCGAAGAGAACGACATTGACTTCAAACAGGCTTCCCTAGGCCGTCTACCACAAAACATGCTTGAAGTGAAGGGTAGGGAGATAGAGCAGATAGTGACCCTTCTCGAAGCGCTCGATGACTTGGACGATGTGCAGAAGGTATTCTCTAACTTTGACATTCAGGAGGAAGAGTTGCAAACCCTAGTGTTGTAGTCGACGGTCCCGCCGACCCTGTTTTCGACCAATGCCTATCCTACCGCTTTGATAATCCTCGGAATAGACCCCGGCAGTACCTGCACTGGCTTCGGCCTCATTAATTACGATCGAAGATCGATCACATATGTAGACTGTGGTACGATTCGACCTAGGACTGGCCAGCTCTTTGACGAACGTCTAGTGGCTTTGTATCAGACCATGGCAAAAATCGTTACTGACGCGCAGCCGGATGAGGTGGCAATTGAGAGCACGTTTTACGGCAAAGATCCTAATGCGGTGGCTCGCTTGGGGGAAACACGGGGCGTTTTGTGTCTGGCTGTAAAACAAGCCGCGTTACCGCTGACGAACTACGCTCCCGCAGAAATCAAAAAAGCGGTAGTGGGGAGCGGCCGAGCAACCAAAGAGCAAGTTCAGTTCATGGTTACGAAAATACTCCGGTTGAAGGAAGCCCCCCGACCTCTGGATGCCTCGGATGCGCTCGCCGTCGCGTTGTGTCACGCACACAACGTGACGGCGAGCGCATTCTCCAAAGGAAAGCGACCAAAACCAGAAATTGAGGCATTGCTCTTGCGTGCCAGCAAGCGCTGAGCGTCAGATCACTCTGACTCGGATTGATCAAAGGGCATTTAGTCGGAAGCAAAAACTCGGAAATGATCAAGACCTTACGTGGCGTTCTAACACAGAAATCACCCACATCGGCCATTGTCGATGTCAATGGGGTCGGGTATGGAATCTCCATATCCCTGTTTACTTATGACGAGCTTCCTAATGAAGGTGATATAGCCGAGATTCTGACTTACCAGTACGTCAGAGAAGATCGACTGGAGCTGTTCGGTTTTGTCGATAGCCGAGAACGCGATATGTTCGAGCACCTCATCTCGGTATCGGGGATAGGTCCCAATTCCGCCCAGATCATACTATCAGGTATGTCGCTTGATGATTTGCAGGAAGCAATCGCCAACGCGCGAGTCGCGGAACTCACCTCGATAAAAGGCATCGGACGCAAAACCGCAGAGCGCATGGTGGTGGAACTCAAGGACAAGTTGAAGGTAGGGCAGGGAACCTCAAAAGTTGATACACCTACACTGCGTGGAGAAGAGGCCGAGGTGGTAGATGAAGCAATCCTGGCGTTGGCCGCTCTGGGTATCAATGCAAACTCAGCACGCTCTGCAGTACAAACGGCCATCGAGAAAAATGGTGAGGCACAAAACGTGCAGGAGCTCATAAAGCGCGCTCTTCAGGAACGATGACAGACGACCGCATCCTCGATCCGAATCCAGACGACGACGATCTGCGATTCGACCGCACACTGCGGCCGACTTCGCTATCTGAAATGCTGGGTCAGGTGCGTATCAAGGAACAGCTTCGCATCGCCATCGAGGCTACTAAGCAGCGAAGCGAAGCGATGGATCACGTATTGCTCTACGGTCCTCCCGGTCTCGGCAAAACGACGATTTCGTACGTCATCGCGCGGGAACTAGCGGTCGATATCCACCCAACTTCGGGACCCTTGCTAGAGCGCCCGGGTGAATTAGCAGGCATTTTAACGAAGCTCGGACCTCGGGACGTACTGTTCATAGACGAAGTCCATCGCGTGAACAGAGTCGTTGAGGAGTACCTCTATTCGGCGATGGAGGATTATCGCATCGACATTTTGATCGACCAAGGGCCTCAGGCCCGATCAGTTTCGATTCCTTTGGAGCCGTTCACTTTGATTGGCGCGACGACTCGTCAGGCTCTGCTCACTTCGCCTCTGCGCGCACGCTTTGGCATAACCCTGCATTTGGATTACTACACGGTCGACGAACTAACACGGATCATCCTGCGAGATGCCCAGCTTCTGGATTTTGTCGTCGAGGATAATGGGGCGCGGGAGATCGCACAGCGATCTAGAGGCACTGCACGCACGGCGAAACGACTGCTGCGTCGTGTGCGGGACTTCGCCCAAGTGAAGGGAGATGGTTCCGTAAACATCGAAACCGTGGGAGAGGCTCTCACCATGTTAAACGTCGACGGAGTCGGTCTCGACGAGATGGACCTGAAGCTGCTTAGTGCGGTCATAGACCGCTTCGACGGTGGTCCAGTTGGTCTGAACAATCTTGCGGCGGTCATTGGCGAGGAAGCCGAGACGATTTCAGACGTTTACGAACCGTACCTGATCAAAGAGGGCTTTCTCAAGAGAACACCACGAGGGCGAACGGCAATGGCTAGGGCGTATGAACACTTGGGACGTTCGCTTCCTCAAAACCCCGATAGCGATCTGCCGCAGCTGGATCTCCTATGAACAGCGACTGGCGATTGCGGCAATCCAAATGCGGGTTTCCCCACGTCCGAGTGTTTGCACTCGCTCGTAATCTGGGTTAGATGCTGGTGCTTGCGTTGGACACCTCAACGTCCATTGGGGGCGTCTGCTTGCTCACCCGTGACAGCGTCGTTGCTAACCGTTCATTCGATTCCGGTGTCCGACACTGTCAACAGCTATTTGTGGAAATCGACGAGATGTGCGCGGTGGCTGGCTGCGAACCGAATGACGTAGATCTGGTCGCGACGACGATCGGACCTGGATCTTTCACAGGACTTCGAATCGGTCTCGCTGCGGCCAAAGGGATTTGTTTCGCCGCCGGGAAACCTCTAGTTGCCGTACCCACACTGGAAGTACTTGCTTCTCGGCTTCCGTTTTCGGAGCAGCCGGTGTGTGCAATTATCGATGCGCGCAAGAATCAAGTATACACGGCGACCTATGACATGACCAATCTGTATCCCAAGGAATTGTCCCCCGCCCGAGCAGTTGAGCCAGAGGCCCTGATTGCAGAATTCGATCACCATGTGATCTGCACCGGAAACGGCGCTCAAGTTTATGCGGCCACCCTGGACCAGAGTCCCGTGGTGAAACAAGCACCAATACACTGCTCTTCTATGGATGCGGTCCCTGTGGGGTGGTTGGCGTTGCGGAGCTTCGACGACGACCAGCTTGCCGATCTGGATTCTGTCGAGCCCCTGTACGTGCGCGCGCCGGACGCTCGGCACCCGAGACCAACGTCGCTCATTCGGCACTAACTGGTGCTTGCACTTGAAAACGCCTCCGACGGAAATGGCACCCAATACGCAATCGAAAGCATTGCACGACGATCCGGATGTGAACGGGGAACAAGAGATTGTGAGGCTTGAGGAACGTCATCTCCATTCGATGTTGGTAATAGAACATTCATCCTTTGAATCGCCTTGGTGCTCCGGTGATTTTGAATCCGCATTTAGGGATTCGCGCACCTTGTGTCTGGGCTTGCAACTCCGCGGCAAACTCATTGGCTACGCCATTGGATACCTGCAGATCCCGCCACTTCATCTCGCCAATCTGGCTGTGGGCCCGGAATACCGCAGGCGAGGGTACGGCTTGACTTTAGTCCAAAGAATAATCTGCGAAGGGGTAAATGCGGGCTGCACCGGTTGCACACTCGAGGTACGGGCTTCGAACGAACGTGCGCAACGATTGTATCACGTTCTTGGATTTGAGACAATCGACGTTTGGCCCAGACACTATTCAGGTCCGGTTGAAGACGGGCTGATCATGTACCGCGGATCCAAGGTGGATGGCTGACGTAGCGCTCAGGAACCTCAGCAAGATCTACGACGGTGATATCGTCGCTGTGCATGACGTCAACATAGATATCGCACACGGGGAATTCGTCGTTTTGGTCGGACCATCCGGTTGTGGAAAGTCAACCACATTGCGAATGGTGGCCGGTTTGGAGGAAGTCACCGAAGGCCAGATTATCATAGATGGGCAGGTCGTAAACGTGGTACCGCCCAAAGATCGCGACATTGCCATGGTCTTTCAGAATTACGCCCTCTACCCCCACATGACCGTTTATCAGAACATGGCATTCGGTCTGAAGCTGAGAAAGTTCGCAAGAGATGAGATCGAGGGCCGAGTCCGCGACGCTGCTGGAATCTTGGGGATTACCGATCTATTGGAACGTCGACCAAAGGAGCTCTCGGGAGGTCAAAGACAACGGGTTGCTGTGGGTCGTGCAATCGTACGCAAACCAAAAGTATTTTTGTTTGACGAGCCACTTTCCAATCTGGACGCCATGCTTCGCGTTCAGATGCGAGCGGAAATCAGCAGATTGCATGCCCAAATCGACGCAACGATGATCTACGTGACCCACGATCAGGTTGAAGCCATGACTATGGGTGACAGAATCGTGGTCATGAAAGACGGTATCGTCCAGCAGATTGACGAACCCCTGCAGCTCTACAACTGGCCACAGAACAGGTTCGTGGCAGGTTTTATTGGCAACCCAGGGATGAATTTCTTCAATGGTAGGATATCGACAAACCAATCAGACGACTTGGTCTTCGAAGATGGTGCTATCAAGCTGCGATTACCAGCACGATTCAGAGAACCACTAACCAAGGTAATCGGTGAGGAAATAATCGTTGGTATTCGCCCCGAACACATACGCAAACCAGAGACAATGCGCGAAGCCGAGATTGAGACAATTTCGGCAAACGTGGAAGTTGTAGAACCAATGGGGAATGACGTCTTCCTATATCTGAGCGCAGGGACTTCCAGTTTTGTGGCACGCGTGGAGCCAGATCATATTCCAGACGTCCAAGACGAGGTGACCTTGGCGGTAGCTGTGGAGAAGATGCATTTCTTTGACCAAGAGACCGAGTCCAATCTCGTCTTGAGTGCTCATCACAATGCTGCTTGGGGAACCCGCAATGACGTTCGATAATGTGCCCGCACAACGAAAAGCCAAAGCACTTGTTGAAGCTTGGTTGCGAAATGAGCGGGTGCCTCATTCTGTTTTGATAAAGGGACCTCCTGGCACCTGCAAACGGATCTTGGCGATGGAATTTGCCAAGGCCCTGAACTGCCTGCAAGACGGCGTTTTTTCGTGCAATGTCTGCGTCTCCTGCCGGAAAATCGACAATTTGATGCATCCCGACGTTCGGGTGTTGATGCCTCTGGCAGCTGGCAGCAAACGGCGCACCGAGGGCGAAATGTGGGACCTGATGAGGTCAGAGGTGTTGGCTTATATACAGAACAACACCAACCTCGCACTAAGCAACGCCAACCTCGCGCGTGAGCACCTGTCGAGCCTGCAGAGAGAAATCTACTTTGCTCCAACAGAAGGTAGAAAGAAGGTAGGGATCATCTTTGAGGCCGACTGCATGCATCCAGCAGGTGCCAATGCGCTACTTAAGACGTTAGAGGAACCGCCCAGCAGAGCCCACCTTGTATTGGTGTCGACATTCTCCGAACGCCTTCTGCCCACCATCAGGTCCCGCTGTCAGACTGTGAAAACGCAGGCCCTGAATCGAAACGAACTCGAAGTCCACTTGCGGCCGATGAAACTCGCACCCGATCGATTCGATCTTACGGTGCGACTAGCAGATGGCAATCTGCAACGGGCGACCGAGGTGTCGTCAGGAGATTTCGACGAGACACGAAGAAGGGTTGAGAGGTTCTTTCAGGCCGCAGTGAAGCAAAAGGATGAAGAATACTGGAAGCTCGTGGCCGAGCTTGGGGGCAAGACCGAGCGATTGGAACTGGAGAGATTCTTGGAAACCTGTGGCCAATATCTGCGAGATCTCTTTTTGGTGCGAAACGGGCGTAGGAGCCATGCGAGACACCTCGATCGAATGGATTTCCTGCGACGATTGGAATCGCGTATCACGGCGGAAGAGCTGCAGACGGCAATCGACGAGCTTGATGAGGCGTTCCTGAGCGTAACCTTAAATGTCGCACCCTCCCTGGCACTGGTTGACCTTTGGCGATGCCTGAGTCGCCAGACGGCACAGACAGCCTCAGCTTGAAAGTAACTCTCCTCCTATGCACCGATTGACCCGACCTCTGAAGAGGTATGGCCAACACTTCTTGAACGACCCTGCCGTCGTTGATCGAATCGTAAGCCTCGTGGAGCCGGATCCGGGGGACATGGTGCTCGAGATCGGTCCTGGTAAAGGAGCCCTGACACAAAGGCTTTTCGAGCATGTGGGGCCTCTGACAGTGGTCGAGATAGACACGAGGTTGGCAGTTGCTTTGCAAGAACGCTTTGAGATCCATGGGATCCACGTCATCACGGCAGATATCCTCGAGGTCGATTTCGCCAAGCTACTGCAGAATGCGGGCAAGAAGCTTTTGTATGTGATCGGGAATCTACCGTACAATATCACCGCTCCGTTGCTGTTCAAGCTTCTCGGACAAACGAATCTGGTCAACAAAGCGTTGCTCATGATGCAAAGGGAGGTGGCAGATCGTTTGACGGCACCCCCCGGAACCAAATCCTACGGCGTTCTGTCGGTGTTGTTGGGTTTGCATGCTGATATGCACACACGCATCCGAGTGAACCCCCGTTCCTTCAGGCCGATTCCGAAGGTGGAATCAACTGTGGTCGAAATCGACTTCCTACCGCAACAACGATTTGCAATCAACGACGTCGATACGCTCCACCGCCTCGTCCGCACCTGTTTCGGTCAACGTCGTAAGATGTTGCGCAATTCCTTACTTGGGATGACTGCAAATATCGACCTCTCCTTGGGCGAAATCGTCGCTCCTACCGATATCGCACTTTCTCGCCGTCCAGAGACCCTCTCTCTGGACGAATTTGCCAAGCTGGCCAATGCCTTTGCGGCAGCTCTTGGCAAGACATCAAGAGCTGCTGCGCATGAGGAATGTTAAGACCTTCTTCATATGTGGATTGCTTGCCGGAGTCCTTGTCCTAATGCCTGTGGTTTCAGCCGAAGGTTCACAATACACTCTTCGCTTCAACAAATCGAGTACGCGAATGAGTTGGAATCAAAGGTTGCCGAGCTGGCAGCATTCCGTGCCGGTCGGATCGAAAGCTGCTGTCGGTTCAGCGGCGGCTCTACGCATCTCGACTTCGGCGAGTCTGAACTACATTCTCGACGAAAGAAACGGCGAAAAAACGTGGCAAGACAGAGGTTTGATCAATTGGTCGATCGACTGTCCGATTTTGGGCCACAAGATGGAGATGGGCTTATCTGGCGACGTCGAAACCCGCAATGCGACGCTGCAGAAGCAGAAGATTAGAGACCAAACCTATAGTGCCCGAGTCCTGTATACGCCGTTCGAGGCCGGCCTACTTCGAACACTAAGGATTCAGATCTCGCCCGGCTTGATCACAGGCACCCGCTCGAGCCGTGCCAAACTGGACAGCACCATAAAAGAGCGCGGTACCGAATACGACGCTCAGATTAATACGGAGCCAGTTTTTGAGCTTGGCGGAAGGGAACTCAGCACTTCTCTGGTTATGAGAAAAGAGGACAATACGCTGAAACACAACAAGGACCTCGTCGAGGCGTTTTCCTTGAATTTACGATATAAACTCCTCGGAAACGCCAGCGCTGTCTTGTCGGTTTCGGAATCTCGCACAGGTGCTGGAGTGACCCGAGCCGTGATCGAACCGACCGCTGGCTCGGCAGTCGATACCATGATTGCCGCTGATGTAGCCACTAGTCGCAACAGTGGGATCGCGTCGAAGGTGGGCTTCCAAATCAAAAGGTTCAGGGTCGACGCCAAACTCGGATATACCGAAAATGTGAATACCAACACGGCGGCTGCTTCTGGAGATCAGAGCACCAATAGGTTCTTTGCACATGATCACGAGACTGTACGTTGGGATTTCAGCACCGAACTTTCCGGGAAACTGACCGAGGGACTGATTCTCGAATCCACAATTAACCAGCGTTTACGCGATGCGCGTTTTCTAGGGGTCCAGCTTCCAGATGGGAGCAGATATCGAATCGACAGCGAAGACCGACAAGATAGGGATTTATCCCTGGACACTTCCCTGGACTGGAAGGTCGCGTCCGAACACAGATTGGGAATCTCCAGTAAGGTTCGAGCGATTCGGGACAAGAACCCACACGCGCCACAACTTGATAGAGATACCTATCGCAATGGATTTACTATTTCCTATGCGCGGGTTTACGCCAGCGGGCTTCAACTAAAATTGGGTATTGGGTCTAGCTTTTATCATCGTGTAAATCTGCATGTTAGTCGTTCAAGCGACAATTTCCGCAACCGTGATCTCAATCTGGACATAGACACCCGCTACCAGCGTTTTGACACCAGCATTACGCATAATTTCGTGCTCTCCGCGCGAAGAACTATCTACGACTTCGACCGTCAAGTGAACCCGCGGGATGCGGACCGCCGCAGCAACATCCGGAGGGGATGGAGCATGCGGCACGCGCTGCAAAAGCGTCTTATCAGAAACGTGCAGACGAGCTTGAGTTACGCCTACAGAGCTGACGATTTCGGACGGTACATAGTCGAAGACGATGCACAGATCGTAGAGGAAGACAACAGCGATCACACCGCAAGCTGTGGGATTTCCTACCGACCAAACAAGGCGGTGTCTTTGACCTCCAATTACACCTATCGTCTGGATCGTCAGTGGGATCACAACTATAAAGATTTTCACGAGTTTCGCTCGCTGGTAATTCGCAATCAACACGAAAATTTGAGTGTTAGCGTAGATTATAGGCCGACGCGAAATACAACCGTGAACTTCCGGGGCAGCAGGTCGCGGCAGCGAAGCGGTATCTTTGATACCTTCAACGTCGGATACGTGCGAACACTCTGATCTATTGGAACAGGAGAAGTTGAGCGATGGCGATGGCTCAGTCGGACAAGATTTGGTTCAACGGTGAGCTGATAAATTGGGAGGATGCCAAAATCCACGTCCTCTCTCACGTTGTGCATTACGGTTCCAGCGTTTTCGAGGGGATCCGCTGTTACAAAACGAAATCAGGTCCTGCGGTGTTTCGGCTAGACGATCACATTGGACGTCTTTTCGACTCCGCCAAGATCTATCGCATGGAAGTCCCGTACACCGCCAACCAAGTGCAGGAGGCGGTCTTGGAAACCATCCGCACAAACAAGCTCGAGGAATGTTACGTACGACCTGTGGTGTTCCGGGGATATGGCGCCATTGGCGTTTTACCGTTTGAGGCGCCCGTCGAAGTCGCGATCGCGGTGTGGGAATGGGGTCAATACCTGGGCGATGAGGCGGTACAGAAAGGCGTATCGGTTTGCACCTCATCCTGGAACAGAATGGCACCCAATACTTTTCCGTTTTTCGCCAAGGCAGGTGGGAACTACCTCAACTCGCAGCTGGTAAAAATGGAAGCGAACATAGATGGATATGATGAGGGGATCGCTCTAGGGACCGACGGACTTGTGAGCGAGGGCAGCGGCGAGAACATCTTTGCGATGAAAAACAGCAGCATTTACACTCCCTCTTCCAGCTTTTCGATTCTTCCAGGTATCACGCGGCACAGCGCCATAACCCTCGCCAGAGACCTTGGATACAAGGTGGAGCAACGAGCGATACCGCGAGAGTTCCTGTACGTTGCTGACGAGATATTTTTTACCGGCACAGCGGCGGAAATAACCCCGGTTCGAGCAATTGACAAGATTCCAATCGGAACCGGCGAGCGTGGGCCAATAACCAAGGAGCTTCAAGAAGTTTTTTTCGCTATTACCAACGGCGAAGATGACGATCGCTACGGTTGGTTGACCCACGTATAAAGGAGAAGATTTACATGGAGAAGCGTTCCCCACGCTGGATAATCGTTATAGCCGCCATCGTATGGCACGTCCAACCCAACTGGGCGCAGTCTGAATGGGGAAGCGTGCAGAACATTCTCAGAAACACGAGAGACAACGTTGTCTTGGATGGCACCACCAGCGTCCCGCTCCGGCACGATGGTACCAAATCTCCCCAAAACGGTGACTGGATGGTCCGTCATACTCTCTCAGATCCAGAAAATCTCAACCCGTACACCTCCAGCGACGCCGGAGCGAGTCGCATAAGTGCATACATATATGAAAGCCTGCTGTATGCCGAAGAAGAAGCTCCCTTTGCACTCAAAGGACTTTTGGCAATTGATTATCCTGTCATCTCCGAAGACCGCCTTTCGTATCTTTTTGAGTTGCGGACTGACGCTACCTTCGCTGACGGTGAACCGGTTACTGTACAAGATGTCCTTTTCAGTATGAAGGTAATAAAAAACCCGGCAGTTTTAGCACCCCACCTGCGGAACTACTTCTCGGCTGTAACGGATGTCATAGTTGAAGATGGAAACGGGATTCGTTTCGTATGCGATCAACCGTACTTCCGCAACGATCTGGTGCTGGGGTCTTTCGAGGTGATTCCGCGGCATTTCTACGACCCGGATGGTCTTATGGACCCAGTGGCTATAAAAAGTCTCATCGATGGATCATGGGAAACGAGAGAACATGCTGAACGCGTGAAGAAATTCGCTGAGCAGTTCAACCAGAATTTCAACCGTCAAGTTCTGGGTTCAGGTCCTTACAGCATCGAAAACCCAGACGTAGATATCGTGACGCAG
>CAYNZV010000108.1:0-13872 GCA_964401715.1 uncultured Gemmatimonadaceae bacterium
ACCAACGAATTCGTCGCCTTGTGCATGTTCGTTGCCGTGTGCTTGACGTATTTCGCAGGTATTGCAATTCAAAAATCAAGTGGAAAACTGTCGAAACGGATTCTACTGTCAATCGGTCTTGTTCTCGTTTGGGTCGGGGCGGTCTTGTCGTCCAGATACGATTTGCTACAAGCGGCAGGAGAGCGAGCCATCGCTCTGTATCCGGTGCTGGAAGATATACAGTTTCGCTCGGCAATCGTTGTGTGGTCATCGCGACTGGGAACCTCCTATGTAGCTCTGCGTTTGTCTTCGTTTTTGATTGAATCCATGTACCGCGAACAGGCAATAGGATTCACGTCATTCCTGAACTACGTGATGTTTTTCCCAGCCTATACGGCGGGTCCTGTAGAACGACCATGGAAATTCGAAGAAAGCCTGAAAGAATTTGGCGAAGGTTTTCCCGAATTAAGACGAAACATTGATCGGATCTTGTCCGGTTTGGTCAAGAAGTATGTTCTGGCCGACATGATACAGCCGTATGCGATTCACAGTATTTCGGTAGGAGGTGTAGACCTCCTTTGGCTTTGGCTCGGAGTGATAGCGTATTCCATGTATATTTATTGGGACTTCTCCGGCTATACGGATGTTGCGATAGGTGTCGCCGGCTTCTTAGGGGTCCGCTTGCCGGAAAACTTCGATCGTCCTTACCTCAAAACTAATCCAAGCGAATTTTGGAACAGTTGGCACATGAGTTTCTCTAGTTGGCTACGTGATTATCTATTTTCCCCCCTAAGCATCGCTCTGGGAAGGAAGCTGGGTGGCGGTATGTCTTCCACAATACCCGCTCTGATACTGACCATGACTGCCTGTGGGTTGTGGCACGGTTATACCGTGGGCTTTGCAGTCTGGGGCGTTTACCATGGTCTCGGATTGTGCTGCCACAGAATATATCAATTGGTTTTGAGTCGGCAGTTGAATCGGGATCGTCGAAATGCGCTTCAGAATAGATTCGAATATCTTTTCGGTGCTTGGGTAGGAACGTTTGGTTTCGTGACGTTAGGTTGGGTATGGTTTGCGTTTGAGCCCGGCGTTGCAATCCAAGTTTTTACGCGGTTGTTTGGATTGGACTAAAACTTTGTTGGAAAAGCTTCTCGATTATCTCGGTATTGGCGACAACGGCAGATACGGGCTTTGGATAATATGGGTTCTTGTCCGAGCTGGACTATACTTTTTCCTGGGCGCAACGTCCTCGACGTTTGTGTACGAGAATTTCTAACTGAAATTAGAATTTGTCAGTTTGTCGAGGTAAAGTTGTCGGCAACGCTCTCGCGAAATTTTCCCCGAACTGGATTTCAAAAGCGTATGATGAGGAAGAAGATGTACCTCTTTGACATTCAGGCTTGTAACATTGTACACTCGCCGCTTGATCTCTCGGACAATCTTACCGGAGGTTGATGCGGCTTCAGGGTCCGCATGTTCGGCCAAAACGATGATGTTTTCGGTGCCTTCCTGTGCCTCGAACACTCCGAATGCAACACAGCGACCTTTGTAAACCCCTGGTGACTCGTTGACGCATCTTTCGATGTCTTCAGGGAAAATGTTCTTGCCGGCATGTATAATTAGGTCTTTTTTGCGGCCGCATACGTACAACTCGCCGGCACAAAGCAACCCGAGATCCCCGGATGAATACCATTCGACGTCAAACGCCGCTTCGGTGAGATCAGGACGATTGTAGTACTCTTTCATTAGACAGGTAGATTTGATGAATATTTCTCCTATTGTGTTTGCGGGTAGTATGGTGCCATGGGAATCGCGGATTTCAATTTGATGGTCTACCAATGGCTTGCCCGATGAGGCGATGTCGAATCTTGCTGCGGCGAATTCCCAAGAGGCATCGGAATTGGTGATTCGCATATCCGCGAGGTTCAGTTTGCGCGGTGGCGAGCCGGGTGAGGTTTGTGTCACGGCGAAGGTATTTTCAGCCATGGCGTAGCAAGAGGCCAAGGAAAATTCCGTAACTCCAAAATGATTGAAGACGTCGAGAAACCGAGAAAAACTCGTAGTTCGGACTGTTTCAGAGCAGTTGATCCAAAGTCGCATAGATTTGAGATCGATGGACTTTTGAGTCGAGGGGGATATTCTGGATGCAAGAAAGTTGAAAGCAAAGTTTGGCATCCAACAGATGGTCGCATTCCAATTCGTAATTGCTCGTAGCAGCATAATAGGTTGTTTTACCCACTCAAAGTTGTCCATGAAGACGAACTCAGTATTTGTCAGTAAGGGCAGTACTAGGCAGGCAATCAAACCCATGTCGTGATAAAGTGGAAGCCAGCTAACTATCTTGTCTTCGGCAGGGTCAAGAGCAAGCGAGTTTGCGTATAGCTCTGTTTGTGTAATCAAGGCTGCATCGGTGAGGGCGACGCCTTTGTGTAAGCCTGTAGTGCCTGACGAGTGCTGTAGAAGAATTGGAGAGTCGTAGCTGCGGATGAATGGAGACAGTTCGCTGTCGCCAGAAAAAAGGGTGTCGGAATCTATGATCATACCACTTAATCGATCGGTCCCATCTACGTCACGTGTCTGCTCGACGACCGTCGAGTTCAGAATGAGCGATCCGGCTCCAGAGTGTTCGATAATATGTAGCAAGTTGGCTGCCCACTGGGCGGTACTTTGTCTCGAATTGGGCGGACAAAGGATTGTAGGAATTGCACCAAGAATCAGCGCGCCGAGCCAAACCTGGATCAACTCCACGCCTTGGGACATCATTATGGCGACCACCTTATTGGGTAGTACGCCGGCGCGCTTGAGGTTGGATGCGCATATCCGGGCGCCTTTGAACAGGTCGCTCCTTTTTACCGCACGGTAGGTGCCATCGGGCGACATCCAAATTATAGATCGATCCAGTCTGCTGCTGGCTAGGATGCGCTCTACTACGCACGGAGATCGCATGAGGGTATTGGGTTGATAAAATACGTTGGGTCTACGGCTCGTTGATCAACGCTGTCAGAGCGTGCACGTTCGTTGCTTGGCTGGCCCGAGCTACATCAAACGTACGGTCGAACTCCTTCTCCAAAGCCAAGATGATGGAAGAATGCTTAAGCGAATCCCATTCGGGCAAGGAGCCCATGCTGATGCTGTCCTCCTGACGCAATTCCTGGACAGGGATCTCGAGTTCCAATGAGATCGTGTTGAGAATTCGTTCCTCTATCGACAAATCTTACCTCCATAAACAAGAGTAGCAGGAAAGGCTGCAATGGTGGATCACCACAGACAACTTAAATATAACTGTTGTCTTCTGGAGTGTCGTGCGTAAACCCGAGAGGCTAGCCCGGAGCCAACTTTAGTTGGTGCAGAATTTGCTAATTCTCCCTAAACTTGAGGTGCAATCCTCCCCAGCGGAAGAACAATAGTTTCCCCTGATTTACCCCTACCTTTGGCTCGCAAGAAATGAAGCGTCGGCTGTTGGAAATTGTATGTTGTCCTGTCTGTGGGAAATCTCTGGAGTGTACGGAGGCCAGATTGGAGGTTGATATGGAGATTTTGGAAGGGGAACTCCGCTGCGGTAAGGATCATAGCTTTCCAATATCAGCGGGTGTCCCAAGATTGTTGCCTTTTCATCTTACGTCAGATGCGCAGGGGGTCACTTCAGAGCCGCCGCCGGTTAGCAAAAGCGATGCTACATTGAAAAAGACCATGAGATCTTTCGGATATCAGTGGAACGTTTTCTCGGAGATGTATCCCGACTGGGAAGAAAATTCCAAAAGCTATTTCGACCCCCTCGTTGAAGATCGCGATTTTGGCGAGAAGCTCATTTTGGACGCCGGGTGTGGTTTCGGTCGGCATGCCCATTATGTAGCCAAACGAGGCGGAGAAGTGGTTGCAATGGACATCAGCGAAGCGGTCGCAGCTGCTCACCGAAATACTCAGGATTTGGATAATGTCCACGTCGTGCAGGGCGATATATACAATCCGCCCTTAAAACCATTTTTTGACCTCGCCTATTGTATCGGAGTGATCCAGCACCTCCCGACGCCGAAGGTAGGATTCGGTGCCCTGGCGAAATTGGTAAAACCAAAAGGTGGATTGTTTGTTTGGGTCTATGGAAAGAGAAGAGGCGTTTATCTAGCTATAGATTTCATGAGGAAGGTTTCTACCCACCTTCCGATGCGCGTTCTTTACCATTTCACGTTTCTTCTGAATATCCTCAGCCACGTCTGTTTTTCTCTTCCCTACAAGACTCTTCGAGCGATTCCATTGTGCGAAAGATTGGCGGCAGCTTGGCCGTTTACGCGTTATGCAGATTTGCCGATGCGTGTCGGGCATGCAGATTGGTTTGATCGTTTGTCCGTTCCTTCGACTGTCTATTTTTCAAGAGAGGAAGTAGGGAAGTGGTATGCCGAAGCTAAGTTGATCGAGCTGGAGATCGTGAGCAGGGACGGGATCGGCTGGTGTGCATTCGGGAAAAGGGATGGCGTCTCAAAAGACGCCAGATCCACATCTTAAACAATCGAATGTTTGTCTGTGGCAGGAAAAACCAATACTGAACACAAATGAAGTATTCACCGCTAACCAACACGACGATTTGAGTTCATTGACGACAAGAGGGCATAGGAGTCGACGAATTATGTGGCTCGACTTGATCGTCTTGGGATGGTGTGTGGGCTGCTTCGCATATTACTACTTAACCCGCGGCTTCATTGAGTTGGTTATGGGACTGCTATCAGGCCAATGATCGAGCTGTTGTTCGTGTCCGTTCTCGGAATTTCGACTAGCGGAAACGGCCATTTCTGTCTGCGCAGGGCGCGGGTGTACTTCGACAACAAGCTTGAGAAGTGGTGTTTTTCTGCCGTAGTAGGGTTGGGACTATTAGCCTTCTTGATCCTCTGTTTCGGATTGGCGCATCTACTATACAGTGGCGTCCTGTATTTGTTGTTAGCGATATGGGCCATATTCGGCCTACGAGAAGTTCAGCGATTGGCGGTTGATCTCCGGGCCTCTCCGCTATGCCTGATGAACGTTCGAGAGGCGAGGCCTTTCCATTTAGTTGTTGCTTCGCTTGGACTCATTGCCTTCGCGCTGTGTGCATTGAGAGCCCTTGCCCCGCCTCACGGAGCGACCGATCCATTAGCCTATCAACTAGCTCTCCCAAAAATTTATTTGCTCAAGAATTACCTGAGCTTTGAGCCTACAATAACCGGCGCTCTTTATCCATCGTTCATGGGTTTGCTGTTTTTGGTTGGTATTTCCTTGAAAAGCGGAATCGTTGCGCAGTTGATTCATCTGTCCGCGGCGCTTATTTGCGTGTTAGCAATATGTAGCTTTTGCAGGACATATTTCACATTGAGTGTCGGCGTGTTGGCAGGTACAATGTTTAGCTTTGTGCCTATCGTCGTCATTTTTGGACCACAAGGTTATGTCGATATTGGACTTTGCCTTTTTCAATTTATGGCGTTTTGGGCATTGATCAATTGGATTCATCGGGCTGACCGAAAAATGATAATTCTCGCCGGAATTTTTGCCGGTTTTGCGTTGGGAACGAAACACCAAGGTATCCCAACACTTCTGTTTGGTGGCTTGGTGATTATCTGCACTGGCGTATACCTGAAAAGGCGAATTGGCTCAATCGCTGGCGATGCGGGAATATTCTGTGTGCTTGCGATAGGTATCGTCGGGCCATGGTACCTTAGGGGGTTCGTGGAGGCAGGCAATCCAATTTGGCCCATGGCAAACAGCCTGTTTCACGGAGCAGCGCAGTTCGGACTTTCGCCGGAAGTCGACTATGCCGATGACGGGGGAGGCGATCGCTTAATCTTGGGGATTGTGCCTACATGGACTTGGGTGAATCAATATTGGCAGTCTTTGTCGCCCTGGGCCTGGACGTTTTCGCCCAAGGGTTGGCAGAAAGCGATAGGGATTTATTTCGTCGCGCTCGTGCCGGGCATTTTCTTCTTGAAGCGAGCGCGGTTGATAACGGCGCTTGCGGTATTTTGCGCGGCGTACTACTTATTGCTGATCCGGTTTCTACACATGAATCCAAGATACGCCATAGTCCTGCTCGGATTCCTATGCATTCTAGCTGGAATTGTTGCTGACCATTTGTATAAGAGTAACAAAATTGTTTCAAAGGTTTTTAGTGTCGCGTTCATCGTGACGTTAATTTTCAATGTAACATGGTCGTATGCCCTGGCGAGACCAGTTTTCAATGTGGCCTTCGGTCGAGAGTCACCTGAAAACTTCTTGAGACGGAACGAGACAAACTACGATTTGTTCAAGTTTGTCAATGAAAATCTGACTGATGATTCATTGATTCTCTTGCAGGGTATAGTTAGGGGATACTATTGCGACCGTCAGTACATGTGGGATCATCCTCATCAAGGCACGATACGGTACGAAGATTATGAAAATGCTGAAGAGCTATATGAGAGAATGCGTGACCTGGAGATAACACACGTAGCGCGGATGATTCAAGTTCCGCCGTCTAGGACGTATCTTGGCTATCCCCAGTATTTTGCCGATGAATTCCACGAAGACTTTCGGAATAGGTATCTGAGATTGATGTGGAGGGATCAGAACTATGCGCTCTTCTCGTTGATAGATACGGGTTAGGTCGTCGGTTGTGCGATCAATTACTGTTTTGAATACGGCCCGTGTATACGAACACATTGCTATGTTTCTTAAGTCGTTCGAGACTGAGGGTGAACGAGTGCTTGAAATTGGCTGCGGTGGCAAGCAATATGCGGAATGCGCTGGCAATTCGTATTGGGGGCTCGACCTGAGAAACGACAAATATCCTGGAGATTCTCCCGATGTACTAGCTGACGCACACCACATCCCGGTGTCGGACAATTCGATTCATCTAGTTTTTGTTGTCGCGGCACTGCATCAGATGCAAGATCCGGTGATGGTAATGAAAGAAGTTCATCGAGTACTTATGCCCAGAGGCCGGTTCGTAATTTTCGACTACGCCTCGTGGGTGTGTAGGCGCTTGGGTGCTCCGCATGTCCTGAGTTCGAGAATTCTTTGCACGAAGTTGAGAGAATTGGACTTCGATGCCAGCATTCATCGCGACTGTGTGCCAATAAAAGGCCCCCGATGCTGTCGCGTTTTGTGGTCTCTACGTATTTGGCGAATTCTATTCTACTTCATAAGCAATTGGATTGTTGTTTCAGGTTCCAAACGAGCGTCTGCTGGGCGCGCTATGGCTGATACGCGAACTTCGCCATCTGCCACTTGTAATTTTTCATCAATCGATGTAGACCAATAACGACAGTTCGTCTAATGTGCGGAATATGTGGTTTTGTGTGTTTTGAGGGTGCCTCAGATGTCGATTCAGACGTGTTGATACGAATGTCGGATACTCTAGTTCATCGGGGCCCGGATTCTCGCGGAGAACACTTAGACGGAAACGTTGCCTTCGCCAACAGAAGGTTGAGCATTGTCGACCTCGATGGCGGTAGTCAACCGAAATATAGCGAGGACGGTACGGTTTGCGTGGTGTACAATGGAGAGATATACAATCACCGTGATCTTCGGAAAGTATTGGAGCACCAGGGTCACAGGTTTGCCTCGGACTCCGATACCGAAGTCATTGTACATGCGTACGAGCAATATGGTGATGACTTCGCGAAACATCTGAATGGCATGTTCGCGATTGCGTTGTGGGACCGCTCTTTGGGTAAGGTACTGTTCGTCCGAGATAGGTTGGGCATCAAGCCACTTTATTATTCGCGACAGGGCCGGTACTTGGTATTTGGGTCGGAGATAAAATCTCTCTTGGCATTTCCCGGAGTTGAGAGATCAATCGATCTCGAAGCCCTAGACATGTATCTGAGCTTACGTTACGTTCCAGACACGCATTCGATCTTTGAAGGGATTTCCAAGTTGGCTCCTGGGCACATGTTGTCTTTCGATGTCAACAGTGGTGACATCGAAATTGAGAACTACTGGGAGGCTGTTAGCTGCCTCGGTGAAGAGGTGAACGAATCGCAAATGATTGAAGAGGTTTACGAACTGATTCAAGACTCGGTGAAGATTCGTTTGATGAGCGACGTTCCATTCGGCGCGTTTCTTAGTGGCGGGGTGGACTCGAGCGCAGTGGTAGCGACAATGAGTCGGTTGATGGATGAACCTGTCAAAAGCTTTTCCATCGGCTTCGGTGAGGACCCCCGCTTAGATGAGCGAGCATTTGCCGAAAACGTTGCTTCATCTTGCAAAACAGACCACAGGAATGTCAATTGTACGGCCGCAGAAGTTGAGAATTTACCGCGTCTTATCTACCACCTCGACGAGCCGTTTTCTGATCCGATAATCGTTCCCTTTCATCAGGTGTCTCGCCTTGCAGCAGATCATGTCAAGGTTGTATTAACAGGTGAGGGCGCCGATGAGCTGTTTGGTGGATATACCCGCTATGTTTCCGATAAGAGGGTCAGACAACTGGGACGACTTCCACGGTTGGCATTGGATTCTGTCGAATGGCTAGGAAGGCACGTCCCATTTTCTGGCTTGGGCGAAATTGTTTCTCAGGCTGTGGAAATGGTGGGAATGCCTTCTCACCAGCGGTATTTGCGCTGGGTAACGGCCTTCACGAGGCCTGAGAAATTTGATCTCTTATTGCCCGACTTCCATCGCATCGTAAACAATGGCGCCGAGCAACTTTACGAAGGACTCGGCAAAGAGTTCGAAGGGGGCGACGACACCAGCCAGATGATGGATGTCGAATTGAAAAGCCGATTACCTGAATGTATGCTTGCCCGGACCGATCGTATAACGATGGCTGTATCTTTGGAAGCCCGCACTCCTTTCCTTGATCATCGGCTAGTCGAACGCGTCCTGAGGATTCCAGTTAACTACAAGGTGCGTGGACAAAACGAGAAATACCTTTTGAAGAAGGCCGTGGAATCCATATTGCCTGCAGCGGTGATCAAACGTAGAAAACAGGGACTTGCGGTTCCATTCGCCTTGTGGACACGGTTTGGGATTAACGAGCAAATCAAGAGGATATTGTCTGCAGCCGCCGTGAAACGCAGGGGAATTTTCCAAGCAGGGTACGTAAAGAATCTTCTTGACCGCTGGAGTCCGCGGCAAGCCAGACATTCTCAGCTGATCTGGAGCCTATTATGTTTCGAGATTTGGTGCCGTATCTATCTCGACGGTGATCTCGACCCAGCCACTCCTCTCTCCGAGGTGACCTGAAGCTACTGTGTTGCGAAAGGCCGCGAAGAGAATCCTAGGTAGTCGCGCCAGGTCGGTTCAAATGTGCGCTCAGCTTTTTGCTCCCCACCTCGATCGCGTTATGCTGAATGAGTTCTGCGATGCAGAAATCAAGTGGAATGGTCGGCGTTCCTGTTTCTTGCTCTCTTTTGATTGTGATTTTCCCGAGGACGCCCTCGCTTTGCCGCGTATTGCTGAAATGCTCAAGGAGAGCGGTCTTAGGGCAAGTTTTGCTTGTGTCGGGAGGTGGGTAGAGGAATATCCAGACCCTCATTCAGAGGTGATTGACAGTGGCAGCGAATTATTTAACCACTCCTATTCACACCCCGAACTGGTCAACTCTCCTTCCCATTTCGTTTCTAGCAGAAATGACTTCAATCCCAGACGCTGGGCAGATTTGTGCCGTGATGAGAAGCGCTACGAAGTTGTCAGATGTCAAGAAATTGTGCAACAAATACTTTCGTACGAAATGCGAGGGTTTCGTGTGCCGCACTTCGGAAATGTCGATGCCGCCGAGGTCCACGCCTTGCTCGACGAGATTGGTTTAGCGTACTCCACGTCGCAACTGGCTCCGAGCGGGCCCCGCTTTGGAATTCCGTACTATCGTGGTAAGGTGCTTGAGATCCCGGTTACTTCTTGTCCAAAACATCCATTTGCTTCCTTTGACAGTTGGCATGCGCTTTACGCTCGTAGAGGATGGCACAAACAGGATTTCTTGGATGTTTTAAAAAACCGAATAGCAGTGTGCAACGAATTGGGCGGACTGACCAACATATATCTCGACCCCAAGGATTCTGAGAGATTGGAGTTCGAAAGAATCTTTGATTTACTGGCTATTTCCGCGGAAGAGTGCTGGTGCCCAACCTACATCGAGTTTGCGGAGTGGTGGAAGCGCTCGCAACTACCGTCTCAAGAGAGCGTGTAGTCGATATGAAAATCTACATCATAGCTGATTTCGAAGGTGTCAGTGGGGTAAGCAATTACGACATCTACCGCAGTGACGTTCCGGGCGATGTCGAAAAAAGGAGAGAACTCGTTGACTATTGGGTCGACGAAATCAACGCAGCAGTCCACGGATCTGTAGCCGCAGGTGCGGAAGAAATCGTCTTGCTCGACAATCACAGTTCGGGGGTTACGATTCCCTTGGGCCGAATGGTCGAGCCGACCCAGCTTATACATGGCTTCGGACGAACGACGTGGTTGCCTCTTTTGGACGATTCGTTTGATGCGCTGCTCTTAGTTGGTCAACACGCAATGGCAAATACTGATAACGGCCATTTGTGTCACACATATAGCAGGCGGAGAATATCTAGAGTGGTCCTCAACGGACGGGAGATCGGAGAAATCGGGTTGTGTACGGGCATTGCGGGCCACCACGGAGTGCCGTTGGCATTCGTTAGTGGTGACGACAAGGCGGTTGCGGAGGCAAGAGATCTCGTGCCGGATGTTTCCACAGTCACGGTGAAGCATGGACTATCTGTCAATGCCTGTCTAAGTGTTCCAAGGGTCGATGCGGTGCGGATGATCAGGGACGGCGTTGAGAAAGGCTTGAGGGCGAAGTCTGTATGGCGGCCTTACGTATTTGAGCGTCCCTTGGAGCTTGCCGTTGAATATCGCCGGCGAGAATTTTTTCGAGCTTTCTGCAAGGCGATTCTCAGGTCGGGTTCTGGAAGCCTGACAGGGATTCGGACGTTGACCGCAACAGGGAACAACTTGCCCGATCTGTGGGATAGGTTGATAGGACTCAGGAGCTGAAGTTTGCCGGGGATCTACGGCTACTTTGCTAGAGAGACTGAGGTGTCCCAGATGCCTGAAGACCGCCTTTTGCAAATGACTAGTGTCACGACAAGACATCACGAGACAAGAACATCTGCCTACGTAAATAACAAGGTAGCAGTTCGGAATTTTCGTTTTGTCGACAGCTTCGAATCGCCTGCCGACGATACCACCGCTCAGGTTAACGTATTTTTAGATGGCTACCTCGTAAACAGGAAGGAGGTCATAGATGAATTGACTATGCATAGCGTAGAATGCCGAAACAACTGGTGCGATGAGACGCTTACACGACTGGCTTATAGGCTTATGGGCACAGATCTGGTGGAACTCTTGCGCGGGGTATTCAATGTCTGCGCTTTCGACAAGCAGGCAACGGAATTGACACTTTTCAATTGTCGACATGGAGCTCGCCATCTTTACTATACCCTGACGGATCGCTTTCTAGCGTTTGCAACGGAACCTGGCGCTATAGCAGCTCTCGGGCACGCACCCCACGACGTGGACAGACACGCGCTCTGCGACATGTTCAATTTCGGCTATATAAGTGGTTGCCGCACGCTGTTTTCTCATATTCAACTCCTCGAGCACGCCAACGTGCTCTCTGTAAGTTCCTGCGATGACCGGTCGACGAAGTATTGGGACTATAGGTTCCAAAATAATCAGGATGAGATGTCTTTTAGTGAATACGTTGACCAAGGAATAGACAAGGTCGATCACGCGATTGCTACTTACATAGATCGCTTCGGAAAGAACATAGGTGTGCCGCTAAGCGGCGGATTAGACTCTAGATCAATCTTGGCATTTGCTTCACAGTACATCGACTCCGTAGATGTGTTTCATTGCGCTTGGTACCTTAAAGAGCAGATGATTGCAAAAAGGCTCAGCGACGTTTGCCGAGCTGAGTGGCATCAATATGATCCTCTCCGATTTGACTATGATGCGATGCTAAACACGGGTTTTCGTTTGAGCGATGGTGCTATACATGCACACCAGTTTTGGTTTATCGAAATCGCCGAAGACATTGCAGCAACCGGTGAACTCGAAGTCTTGTTGGACGGTTACCTCATGGATGTCCTACTGGGTGATACCTTTCTCGTGCTGCGGCCAGAAATGCCTGTCGAACGTCGGGAATTGCGTTCAATCGTTAACAGAATCTGGAGACGTGGCAATCCGTTCTTCGCTAAACAGATATTCCTTCCTGCATTCTTTTCGGAATATGAGAAAGCCAACATCGCAAGCATAGATGCTAATTTCGAAGCGTTAGATGAGACGAACATCAGCAACCTCATACATAAGTTTTCGCTGGAAAATCGCAGCAATCGATACTCTGTTGCCATGCCGAACGTCCAGCGACAATTCGTTGAGTTCGGATTCCCGGGATTAGAATACGATTTCGTCGATTTCTGTCTGCGGATTCCTCCTGAACTCAAGAAGGGAGCTGCCCTCTACAGGGAGATGCTGCATCGGCGATTCCCCGAGGTCGCCGAGGTGCCGTGGGCTAAAACGGGTAGGCCTTTGTCTGCCGGGAAAAGTCTAATGGACCGTGCTCAGGAGATGTTCCCACTAAAAGCCTTGGGGTCAAAGCTTCTTTTTAAGGCCACGGGTGGGCGATTCGACATATCTCACCGCGGTGATCTGAACCTGCTTTTCAGAAAAGATGCATCCTTCAGAAATGTCTTCACAACTATATTGAGAGATCATAGAACACACTCCAGAGGCATTGTCGACTCCCGCGGTAGCGAACGTTTGGTAGATCTCATAGATAGAGGTTGGCCACTATTTACGTTTGTTCAGACCTTGGCGACTGTGGAGCTGTGGTACAGGAAATACGTCGATGGTTAGTAATTCCGTGATCCGTTTGTGCGCTGTTGGAGATGTGGCTCTAGGTGGCACAATCAACCCTAAGGAAGGATGGACGGTCGAGGGTTGTTGCGACCCAGACATCCTTGCTCAGTTGCGCCTTAGCGATATCACCTTCGCGAATCTAGATTGTACCTTCGATTGCTCTGGAAGTCCGCTTGATCCTGACGAATACCTGATCTCGGCTCCGGCCGAGCAACTTCATATCCTTGGCGACCTTGGCTTGGACGTGGTATCGCAAGCCAACAATCACAGTATGGATTATGGGGGTGAAGCACTGGCCTCCACTCAAAAGCACCTAACAGAAAGAGGTTTGGCTTTCACGGGTGCGGGAGAAAACTCTGCGGCGGCGGCACGTCCGGCTATCATCGAACGCAGGGGAATGAGGATTGGATTTCTTGCTTACGCTTCGACCCACCACTGGGTGGGCGCCCACGCGGCGAGCGTTGACTCTGCTGGTGTTGCGGGGTTGGATGTTACGATCGTCTGCAGCGCTGTGTCCGAGTTGGCACCTCAGGTCGATTGCGTCGTTGTCTCGCTACATTGGGGTAAAGAGTATCTCAACTATCCGTCACCCACAAATGTCGATATGGCCCACGAGATCGTAGATGCGGGCGGGCTGCTAGTTCTAGGACATCATCCTCACGTCGCGCAGGGAATCGAGCATTACAAACATGGTGTAATTTGTTACAGCTTAGGAAATTTTCTATTTCCCGATTATCCAGAACAGGGGTTGATCTTTGACGGAGAAGAGCGCGATTCTGTTCTGGCCGTGTTCGAAATCGGTAAAGGAGTTGTGTCGGTATCAATGCTTGTGCCATGCCGTTTGTCCCGCGCTAATCAAATCACTGCATTCGATACGCTAGAGAGGGAACGTTTCCTCGCTGATCTCGATGAGTACTCTGCAGCCGTTGCGCAGCCGGACTATTCACTGGTCTGGAACAATAAGCTGAAGGCCCACGAAATCCGCAGAGTAAAGAAGGTTTTCCGCGAGGTTTTTGGGCAAGGATGGAAGAAAGGGACGAGGAGAGTATTTTCCTTGGGTATCAA
>CAYNZV010000109.1:0-13602 GCA_964401715.1 uncultured Gemmatimonadaceae bacterium
ACCCACAAAACCGATAATGCCGCTCACCGAGACGGCAGCGGCCGCAAGCATGGCCGACAGCAACAACAGTATTTTTTTGACTCTTTCCACGTCTACACCCAGGTATTTCGCGTTTTCCTCACCCTGGAGGATCAAGTTCAGGTCTCGACTGAACAGCTGCAGTAAGACCACGCCAGCCAAAATCTGAGGCCACACCATTTGCACATGATCCCACCGGCGAGCGGTCAAACTTCCCATCAACCAGTAGAGAATGCGATGAAGATCGTGGCTGCCAGTGATCATCAAGAAGGATGTGACAGCGGTCGCTTACGATCCAACGGCTATGCCGGTGATCAGTACCGTGGTGACGGGCACGCCACAACACCTGACTGACAGGACATACACTATAAACGTTACAACGACGGCACCGACGAACGCGAATCCTGCCACCGCGTTGACACCCGCTACCCAAATATCCAGTGAAAGAAAAACGGCTAGTGTGGCCCCCAATGCCGCCCCCGACGAAATACCAATGATGAACGGATCTGCCATCGGATTCTGAAAAAAACCCTGCATAGCTGCTCCGCTCTGCGCCAACGCCGCCCCAACGAGGATGGCAAGGATTACCTGTGGTAGTCTCAGGTTGCGCACGATTTCGTTTCCCACATCGTCACTGGAAGCACCATCGAAAATCTGCCATAACGCACGGAAGACCTTGTCAGGCGGAATCTCCACCGGTCCGGTAAGCAACGAGGTAATTACTCCGGCCACTAGTACAAGGACAAGAGCAGCAACCATCGCCCAATTCTTCATCGACTACAGATCATAGTTCGGATGCACGTCGATTCACTTCGAAAACGAGTTGCTCAAGAGCTTCGAGTACTCGCGGCCCGGGTCTCAGAAGCAGATCGGCTGGAAGAAATACTATCCCGTCTCCTTTGACAGCGGGGATCGACTTCCAACCATCGCGTCGGCGTAACGCCTCGATTTCTCTCTCTCGCCGTTCTGGAGCAAATTCCATAGTGCTGATCAAGATTTCGGGGGCCCATGCCATCACAGTTTCGAGACTGATTTGCGGCCAGGCACCGGCAGCGCGCCGACCCAAGTTTTCGCCACCCGCCAAACGTAGGACATCGTCTATATAGGTTCCCGCTCCCGCGGTGAATATCGGCTCTCCCCAATGCCCCCACATCATGCGAGGCCTGCCGGGCCATTGGCCCACCATTTGAGTCACATCCCGCAAACGAGCATCCAATCGGACTCGCAATGAATCAGCCGTCCGTTCGACGCCGGCGAGGCGCCCCAGACGACTGACCCCTTCCAGCAATTCACCAACGGAGCCGATGTTGAAAGCAAATACCGGCACATCGAAACCCCGCAACGCATCAAGAGATTCCAGTGCATTTCCTTTGATGGCCAAGACGAGTTCTGGACGAAGAGCGAGTATCTTCTCGATGCTGATCGCCTTGAAGGCACCGATCTTCTCCACAGATTTTGCCGCGGGGGGATAGTTGCAGTGTTCAGTGACGCCGACGACTCGGTTCCCTAGGCCTAGAGCGTAAAGAAGCTCCGTGTTGCTGGGCGCCAACGACACAATGCGCTGCGGCGGATCAAGGAGCCAAACGCGAACGTCGAGATCGTCTACTTCTTCTATCCCGCCAACGTTGCGACTACGTGTTTGTTCGTCTTGGAGCCCATCGCACGCGAGCAGCATGATGACAGCGAGGACAATCCTACACCGCACCAGTTCGCTCCTCTAGCGCCTCCACCCCACACCCCTTCTTGTAAACAGGCGTAACTCGCGGGGTTCCATCCACGCTACTCACATGGACGTGGATACCGAAAACCTGACTGACGATCTCTCTGGTCACGACTTCGGTCGGACGGCCTTGAGCGAAGATGCGTCCCTCTTTCATCAATACTACCTTGCTGCAATACTCGGCAGCGAAATTCAGATCGTGCGTTACGCACAAGAGGGTCAGTCCTTCCCGTATGTTCAAACTATTCAACAAGTCGAACACTTCGACCTGATGATTGATGTCGAGATGATTCGTGGGTTCGTCTAGAAGCATGACCCGCGGGGTCTGCGCCAGCGCGCGCGCAATGATCACCCTCTGCCGTTCCCCGCCAGAAAGCTCTACTATGCTCCTGTCGGCCAGATGCACCGTCTGTGTCTGTTCCATCGCCACGGCAACCGCGGCCTCATCCTCATGCGTAGGTCTACGAAAACGACCGTAGTGGGCATGGCGTCCCATCATTACCACCTCGCGGACCGAAAAGGCAAAACGGCCAGAGCCATCCTGTGGCACCACCGCTGCCAGGCTGGCAACTTCGCGACGAGTGAGAGACTGCAGCGTTTTCCCATCGAGAACTACTTGACCGGATGTAAGGGGAATGATGCCAGTAATGGTTCGGATCAAGGTACTCTTGCCACAGCCGTTGGGTCCTAGTAGACCGACAAAATCTCCACACTCCAGTTGCAGGTCTACGCCGTGCAATACCGTCTTACCTGTTCGATACCCGGATTCAATACTCTTTAGATTAAGAATAACCATAAAAAAACCGACCTCATTTGAGATCGGCTAAGTTCCTTACTTGTACTTTGCCTCACCCGCGCTAGGCTCAGAGCTACACCCCAGGCAGGTCTCCTGACTTCCGGCGTGCCGCGCTCATCCCTTCCCAGTAAAACTGCCAGTGGGTTTCCAGACGATGTGGTCTACACGAACGCGGAGCAGATCCGGTGCCGAATCTGCTGAGCCGGTTACAGTGGCGGGGCCGCGACGGCTTTACACCGTCTTCCCTATTCTCCGGCTACCAAGCCGGCACCTGGACCGATATTTGTTGGTGGCAATATAGAAGCACTATCAACGGTCGTCAATCAAATCCAAATCGACTTTGTAGAACCGATTGCTGCCCCAAGCTCAACGACCTGCCCTTTTTTTGGCAAGGCGCAGATAGAAGGAATACATCAGCAAAAGCGCGATTACCGCGACGATCGCCACCTTGCCCGCCACCGCTTTGGTGACCTCTTGACCTTCCTTCCCCTTGAGGCGTCCCTCGAAAATCCCGTAGCGAATATCAGGTGCCAGTCGATCGGCGGTCGCGAGGGCTTTTTTTGCTTCTTCTTCGCGATCTTGAGCCACAAGAAGGTTGACGAGATTGTAGTGGGCTTCGACCAGCTGCGGATCCTTTCGTATCGCCGCCCGGAACCACTTCTCCGCAATTTTTGACTTGTCTGTTTTCTGATAGCACGAACCCAACCCACTCAAGGCCCGAGCTTCTAAAGATGCCTCCATTGCTCCCCCCCCTCTGGCGATGGAGGCGGCCTTGCGAAAACGATTGCTTGCTTTCTTGTAGTTTTCCTTCTCGTAATAGATCTGAGCTGAGTTGAACAGAGCCGGGAACAGTTCTGGACCGAACTTGAGGGCGTCCTCGTAATATTCTAACGCGGTATCCAAGTCCTTCTCTACACCGCTTCCGGTTTGATAGCTTACTCCGAGGTTGACCAACTCAGCCGTTTGCTTGTCTTTGGTTTCCATGCTGACAGCGTTGGCGAAGCTGTACGACAAAACAACCAACAATAGCAAAACAGAGATTCCTCGTCTCATCAGACAAGCTGTCGTTGGCTGTACTAACACGATCTGTTGATCAGTTGGATCCGTCTTCGTTTTCGTGGTCCTGTCCCGTCAACAGCTTCCACGGGTGCTGGCTGATTTGCCGCACCGACTCAGAGGCTGCATGTAGATTGCTGAGCGTCTCATCGATCTGACCTTCTTTCCCCCGCATCAGGGTGTCTACCCGCTGCAGCAACGTGTCCAACCGTTCGACGCTTGAGCGCAGCGCTCTGATCGACGATTCAACATCGCCCCCCGTAGCAACTACCAAAGAATCGGCGTGACCAATGGTGGAATGCATCTGTTTCAAGGTGCGATCCACGCTCCGCAAAACGGTGACCACTTCCGGTTCCACGCCACGAACCATTTCCCGGCTCGCATTCAGTAGGCTATCGGCACTGGCACCTACTTGATCCAATGTCGTGGCGACTCGATGAAAGCTGTCGCCCAAACGACCCATCTTATATCCCAAATCCGCACGCCGTATACTCTCTCCTGCTCCACCAAGCTTGTGAGCCATGGCCGTAAGGGTTGCAACCAATTGTTTCATTCCTGGGGCGTCGCGTCCCTCGATACTCGATCCTTGTTCCAGTAAGGTCGACTTGGCTTCACTGACGTTCAGGTTGACGAAGGAGTCGCCAACTAGACCGCTGCTCTGTATTTCCGCATAGGTACCCGCGAAGACAGGGTATTCGTCTTCTATGCCCAATTCCACAAGGAAGTAGGTTTCACCGTCGGGAGGCTGTGGGCGGAATTCTATCCGCTCCACCTGCCCAACCGTAAATCCACGTAATCGCACCGAAGTGGCCTCGTTCACATTCGTGATGGTGTTGAAACTGGCCGTTATTGTATAGCGCTCGACACCTCTTTCCTGGCGAACCAACAGCCATCCGAAAAAGATCACAGCGAAGACAACGAAAACGCCAATCATGACATGTCCGACGTTGCGCTCATAGAACAATTTTTTCTGCATGGCTTCTCTCAAAATTCCATATTTTTAGCAGTCCGATTGTCGAAAGCGACCAAATTCTTGACGACATCGAGAGAGCAATTTATTACTTCATTTCGATCACCGACTTCCATCAAACCCATTCTGTCGATCACGAAGAAGCGATCTCCGTACGGCAGATAATGATCTAGTTCGGTGGTAACGATGACACGTGTCATCGGTAAATCACTACGTTCGTGGATGGCGATGCCATCGACGAACTGGGGTTCATATATAACCTTCTCCATCAAATGCGCCGCCGTGCGCGACTCCAAACCACTGGCAGGATCATCAAGCAGCAATATGTACGGATCGGCTATAAACGCTCGGGCCAGGGCTACATACACTCGTTCTAACCCGTTCAAGGTCACTGGTCTGCGACCGATCTGATCGAGCTGCTCTATACCAAGGTCAGCAAGCAGTCTCCGACAACGCGCATCCATCTGCTGTGAACTCATGATATCATAGCAATGATAGTAAAGCGGCAGTGTTATGTTGCGATAAACATCCATGTTGTCGATCAGCCCACCACCACGGAATACGGTGCCGATCTGCCTGCGAAGGACCCGGATCTCATTGGTGCACAACTCGCTCATTACTTGTCCGCAGACCTGGATACCCCCACTGACCTCCACCTGTCCGGCGGCCATGCCGGGCAATCCCAACATGCCGGGCAGCCCCAGCACCAGTCTCAGCAATAAGGATTTTCCACATCCAGTTGGCCCAGCTACCACTACGGTTTCACCCTCGGTGACCTCGAAATCGACATCATCAAAGAATTGACGGCCTTCTATCGTCAGGCTGACACCTTCAAACAGAATCGGTGGCTGTCCGTGGGTCACTTGTCAGATCCAATAGAAGAGAGCTGAGATTGCTGCACTTGAGATAAACACGAAGAACATGGCTTGCATTACACCCGAACGCGCATACATCGGTATCTCAAACGCCGCGCGTTGGGCTCTCAAACCGTGGTAACATGTGAAGAGAGCAATAACACCACCGAACAGCATGCTCTTACAGAAACTGATGTAGAGGTCTAGGGAGGAAAGCGATTGATAAATATAATCAAGATACAAGGAAAACGGCATCGTCAGCTGGATACTGGCCACCAGAAATCCACCAACGAGTGCAATTACGTCGAAATAGAAGATCATACAAAACAGCGAGATCATGCACCCGAACAGGCGCGGTACGACAAGATAATGGAAGATGTTAACCCCCATCCCTTCGAGAGCTTCTACCTGTCCCGTGACACGATTCGTTGCCATCTCGGCCGCCATCGCGGAACCCGATCGGGTAATTACCACCATCGCAGTAATAATCGGACCCAGTTCCCGCACGATGCTAATGACCAAGATCTTTCCAATCAGAGCCTTGGCGCCTACCCCCTGCAACTGCGGCAGCGACTGAATGATCACCGTAAACCCGATGAGGAGAGAAAGCAGATTCAAGAATGGTAGAGCCTGAAAACCGGTGAAATAGACCTGCTGCATAACGACGCGGAGGGCGGCTCTGAAACCTTGGCGGCCGAAAAAAGAAACTGATGCGGCCCCCACCTCTATGGAAAACTCCAAAAGACGCCAGAAGTCAATGCACCATTTGACTACCTGTCGACCTATCCCTTCTAGTATTCTGGTCATGGGCGCTAAAACACCTTTTGAGGCCCGCGCCGGAACCCCGAAGAGCATATGCGGATATACAATAGCTCCTTGTAAACAATGAATTTAAAGGACATAAGGAATGGTAATAAAGCCGGTATCGAAGCGCAAGAAGAGTCGCTACATCACCGCTGTGGACGGCGAAAAACCGGACGGCACACGGATCGCCGAAGTTATTCCAGTTGCTGGAAGTGCTCGAGGATCACGGTCACCCCCAAATCGAGATATTGCTGCCGTCTATCCGGTGTGAACGTGCGAAAGCAAACAGCCGTTTCAGTTCCGTCTAAGGTTTCGACGACCTGTTTAACGCAATCATCCACCGTTTTCAAACGGGGGTGGTGACTGTACTTCAGACTGAAACTCAGGTCCGTCGGGCCGAAAGAGACACAATCTACCCCGGGTTTCGCCAAAGCATAAACCTGTTCAGTAGCCTCCACAGATTCGACCTGCATCCACAACAGGCCATAGCTGTTCCACCACTCGGCGTAGGCGAACGGATCGTTGAACTCGCTAGCTCTGGGCCGCGCGCCGCCACCGACGCTGCGTTTACCTATGGGCAGATAGTAGAAATTTTCAACAGCTTCCATCGCAGTGGCTTCGGTTTCAACTTGCGGAACCTCGATGCCGTATGGTCCGAGATCGAGATAGTTCCCGATTAGATAGGTTTGGCGCGTGTGTTTGATGCGCAGATGCAGAAACGTTCCCAACTCCGACGTTAGCTGCGCGAGTGCCGCTATCCGCTCCTCGTTGAACGGTGAATGCTGACTGTCTACCATAACGAAATCATACGGACCCTTTGGCAACAAACGCTCCAAGAGCTCGCGGTCCGCAGTAGCGGGGATAGTGAGCCCCAGTACCTGATCTTGACGATGAAAGCGTTTTTTTAGGTTGTTTTCGGACATCATTCTATCCTATCAACGATTCAGCCAGAGCCGTACGTAATGCCGACGGCGATCAGCTTCGTCGTGATCTATGAAGGCGGTACGGTTGTGGAGGATGCAATGGTTGCTGGTGAACAACATCTGCCCCGGTTGCAGATCGAACTCGATGCGCATGCTATCCTGATGGATCACCTCCTCCATTACTTCAAGGGCGTGGATCTGGTCAGAATCCAAGGGTTTTCCTGCACGGTCTTGCCCCACCTGGATGTAATAGTGCATATAACGGGTGCACAGATAGCTGTTGCTGCCGGCAAAGACGGGAAACGGCAGGGTCGGCGGTTCATCGGCTTGGTGTTGTCCGCGTCGATCGAATTGAAACGGCTCATAGAGAGTCTTCAACGCGTCGGGGAATTGGTTGGCGATTCTGTCGTGTACCGCATACGCGCTCACCAGTTGACTGCGCCCACCGTTGCGCGCGGTTTGCAAACACAGCAAACCGACGACCTCTGGGATTCCAGGATTGAATGCACAGTCGGTGTGGAAACCACTCTCGGCGTTGGTAACCGAGAACCTGGCCCCGCGGCTGACATCCTGACCGGTGTCGCGGACATCAAACAACAGTGTGCCGCCAATATCCTGAACTTGTGGTTTGCCGATGAGATGCCCGAGGGCCCAATACATAGTCGTGAGCCGTTGCTGAGAGCACTCTTCGACGGGGAACCCGTGCACGATTGCGAAACCTCGCCCATTAGCTAGCTCATCACGAACCGGCCTCAGGCACACTGCGCAGGGAGCAAGAGATTCGAGGTTGACACTTGTATCCACGATGGAAGAGCCCTGTTTTTCAATCTCTTCTGCCAACAGTTGCAACACCCGAAGACAAGATTCGGACAGGACGTAATACCAGTTCGATTGGACATCAATGGTGTGCGACTGCCATGAGCGGGCATCGCCGTTATCGCTTGTCAGCACAATACTCAATCCAACATGCCTCCTTATATTGGCCGCGATTAAATAAATTACGAGAAATCTGCGGTCACGAACAAATATGAAAGACATGTCACTGTCTGTTTTGATGTTTGGGGCGGGAGTTGTAGCCGCGCTTTTGACCGGTTTCGTCGTCAACTTGGCTGCCGAGGAAATTGCTGGGCCCAACATCCGTCAAATCACCGTGGTGGGCACTACCCGCACCGACAGTTCAGTGGTTTTGCGGGAGTTACTCTTCCGCGTGGGCGAACCCCTGGATACGACTTTGGTGCAAGAAAGCGAACGCAACCTGAGACGCTTGTTGTTTCTTGGAAGGGTCGAGACCAGATTGAAACGCGATTCCGAGTTCGTCGATGTGGAAGTGCGACTTGAGGACCTGTACGCACGGGTCCTTACGCCGCAGTTATCCGGCGAGGTAGACGAGCTGAGCTACGGCCTCATTGCTCTAGATTACAATCTTCGGGGCCGCGGACAGATGGCTAGGGTCGACCTCAATCACAACGCCGTAAGCGGAAACAGCGCCGCCCTGTACTATCGCCACCCGCGGCTGGGCGACTCGCGACATGCTCTTGCGGCAAACATAAGAGCTGCCGAGGAAGGACACGATTTGGCACTATCTGTATCTCATCCGTTTTACGCACTCCTGGTCCCATGGTCTTACGGGGTGTCCATGACCAGTAGCGAGCATATTGCTCGCCTCTACTCCAGACAAGACCTCGTTGCCAAGTACGAGGATCGACGTGAGGCCGTTTCAGCCTGGGTCACTCGCTCTTACGGTAGTCAAAGGAAATTTCGCGCCGGAGTTCGGCTCAGCATGTCCGACCACAGATTCACAAGCAAAGCCAATTTCGCCTACGTCCCCGAGGACCGTAGGCGAGTGTTGCCAAGCATTGGTCTGACCGTTTGGAAACCAAGATACGAGAAGACCCGCTTCTTATTCACCCTTGGTCGCGTCGAGGATGTACAGTTGGGCAACTGGTTGGACATGAGACTGGGGGCTTCTGCCAAACATCTCGGGTCCGACCGCAACTTTGGATTTGCCCAGGTGCAGCTGTCACCGACCTACAAACCTCGCCCGGATCTCTATTTTTTTGGCACCGCTTTTCACAGTTTGCGATTCGCTGGAGGGGGGACGTTCAACCGGTATTCAGCAATCATCCTGAGGGTCTATCTGCGCTCGCTTCGCCATCAAACCATCGCTATGCGGTTTTGGTGGGACGCACTTGGTGAGTCCGAGGACCAAAGTCAATTGCTTCTGGGCGTAGATAGAGGCTTGCGGGGATACGCACCTCGACGCCTCGATGGTTCACGGCGACTGCTCTTCAATCTCGAAGCACGTCCCACCTTTCTACAGAATCGGACCTTCGTGTTGGCCGGAGCGTTGTTTGCCGATGCAGGAGCCACCTGGTCCTCTGGAGAAAATCAACGCGACCTGATAACCAGCGTCGGCCTGGGGGGCAGGGTTGGTCTGTTGAATGTCTACAACTCCCCTATCCTTCGGGCTGATTGGGCCTATGGTTTCAGCGATAGCAGCTGGCAGCTTTCCTTTGGCCTAGGCCAACACTTCTGACCGGCGCCAGGAAATCTTCAGTCGTAAATTGTCAAAAAAACGTACCGCTAGATTCTTATCGTTTTCTCCAGCTTACATTCTTCGGCAAACAACACCAGGCAGGTTGCTGACGCTGATTCGAAAGCCTGTGTCCGGAGGCGCAGCAGATAATGAGCCACTAAAAACCCTATTTAGGGACCGTCGATATCTGCATGCCGGAGATGGATGACGCATGCTACTATCCGAGATTCGAAAAACGCATGCGGAGTCGTCATTGCTGGCATTTCGGGGCGGTATCCGATGGCGAAGTGTGCGATTATGACTTTGATGGGACCGTCCGTAAACCTGTGCGCCTGGAGGAATTTATAAAGCTGGCCCAGGACTCGTTAATCGGTAATTAACCTCAATCATCCCGCAATCCGGCCAGTATGGCTTCCGCCAACTCCATGGTTTTTATCGCTTCCTCCACACTGCAGGCGGGCAATTCGATTGGCTTGTTATCTTTAAGGCAATCCAGAAAATAACGCTCTTCTTCACGAGCGCCGTTACCGGTATCGGATAGCTCATGACGAGTCCCGTCGCAATGAACCACCCCCTGGTCAACTCCCTCCAAATATGCGGAGATGTCGTGGCCGTGTATCTCGTAGCGCTCCAAACGACCATCGGTGGTCCAGTTGAAGATCAGATGGGCAATACAGCCATTTTCGAAGCGGACCAGCGCTCCAAAAACATCCTTGTATTTGTGAGCGGCGCGACGAACGACGCTGTGAACCTCCGCCACGTCCGAGCGCGCCATGGCGCGGACGATGTCGACAGTGTGGTTAATCGATTCCCACATCATGTGATCCAGGAACTCCGGGCCGTAATGGCCGGCCTTTTCAAACTTGGTAAGGCTCTTGTGAAACTCGCCCACCAGTTGCACGATGGGTCCGCGCGCCAGGACCATCTCCTGTGCCTGGCGAATCATCGGATTCATGCGCCGGTTCCAACCGACCATGCCTTTGGCACCCGTGGCCGCCGCTGCGTCTCTCAGGGCGGTGGTTTCGGCGACACTCATGCCTGGAGGTTTTTCAAGAAAGGTGTCTACGCCTCGCTGAAGACACGGTAGGGCAACGATGGCGTTTAATTGAGGGGGTGTGGTTACGAAAACTCCGTCGAGGTTGCCGGCGTCCAACAGCTCATCAACATGTCCGAAGCGGCGTTCAGCACCCACCTCATCTCCGAGAGTGTCGCGGTTTTTCTCAATCGGGTCACAAACCGCGTCAACCTCTACATCGTCGAAGCTCTTAAGATCGGATAACAGCCCACGGGCTCGCCCCCCACATCCAATGATGGCAACCTTCAGCTTGTCCAAGTTCGCCCTCCTATCCTAAATTATTTGAGCCCACAACATATGTTTGCCCACTATGTCTGTCTATTGACGATAAATCGAGCCCATACATTATATATACATGTAGCTACAATCTTAAAAAAATAACGGCCTATCTCTCGATGCATCGTTTCTCTCCCAACTTTATAACAGCATTCCGATTCGTGATCGCATGGCAGCTTTCGCTGCTGGCCGCCGCCGGGGATTGTCAGCAAAAACTCGTACCGGGGACCGCGGATCTCGTCCCCTCGGTTTCCTATCTGAAACGCCCCGTACAACCATACGCCAACTACGCTAATCAAGCCTACGTCAACTATGCCAACCATTCGTGGCCTTATTCCGCCTCAAAACAGGCCTTCTACGGACCCATGGGGAATTACATTACCAAAGGGTTCGATTTCTACTCCTGGATGGAAACCCGAAAGCCCGAACAAATCTACGGCAGCGCCATATACACCGACATGGGCCGCATGCGCGGCATCATGGAGCACGTCATCTCAGTTCGCGATGGCTACAACGACTGGGGATACGCAGCCATCGTGGGAGACGGCCTCATCGCTCGTTTGTCACCCCTGACACTTTCGAAAACAGATTTGAACGGAGTACGACTGGACCTGTCCACACCGTCTCTGCAGATGACCGTACTTGGTTCGCGCATCGAGCGCACACGTTACTTCTGGGACGGCGGAAACACCGCTACATGGTCGATAGAAGATACGGATTTTGCCGCCGCATCCACCTTGCTGTTGGGGTCTCGCATCCAAGGCAGCATTGGCGCGCTACGCTACGGAGTAAATGGAGCCAATCTTCATGTATACGAAAGCACAAAGAATGGTAACAGTCTGAAGGGATCTTTGAGGCCACAACAGTCTCCAGTAGACTGGGTAGTGGTAAGGGTTTCCGACGATTCACCGGCGGTTGACGGTGCCGGCGCCACGGTGCAGGACATACGTTTGCTCGTCAACGGCGATCCACGTCCCGACATCACCCCCGGAGTTATCCGCCATCGGGATAACGCGACGATCCAGGTAGGTACTATCTCTCGTCTGTCAGGAGCATTCAGTCCGATCTACTACAACACCTTCACCGGTTATTATCAAAACGCCCCCAACTTCTACCGTGGGCGCAACGAAGTTCCGTTGTATGCAGACTATTTCTACCGTCTTGACCACGACCGTGGCATCGACGTGTCCAACATCACCAATCTACAGGACTTGGTCGCCACCTTCCAAACCACCTCGCCCGAGCTCGTGCAGCACGTTCGCGGCATGCAGCAGGTCATCTTCCTTTTCGACCTGAGCAGCGAGCCGGACGTGCGGAAGGTTGAAGTAGAAGCAGTGCTCGCAAACGATTTCCGCGTCGAGGTCGCGACGTTGACTTTAGAGAATCCTCGGGGCCGAAACTATGCCACGCAATTCAGGTCAACATTCTACCGCACGGTCTTGCGTGCGGAAGGTCAGATAGAGGACATGTCCAACCTGCAGCGGCGACGGTTTCCCATCAACGAAGATACCGCGTTGTTCACTTACAGCATGGACCTGGGTTTGACCTTGTCTGGATTCGAGCTGACAGGAGAGTATGCCCGCTCCGCACTATATGGCCGTTATCCGGCCCGGACAGGAGGCGCTTCAGATTTCAACCGCGGCGCTCGTTCAACGCGCGTTGGTGATGCATTCTTCGCCAACGCCATAAAGCGGTTGGTTGGAAAGCGAGCCATTGTCGGTGCCGAGTTGTTTTCAATGGACCCTGATTACGGCACGCAAGCACGCATGTTCTTACCCTTCGATACATCCATGACTTCAGGCCCTCTCGCAGGCCTGATCAACCAGACGGTCTACTGGGACCTCGTTACAGACAACGAGGATGCCGATCGCTATCCGGACAGCCACATGGGTAACATTCTTGGTACTCCCCGAGATGGTCAAGACAAAGACGCGGATGGAGTCTTCATCGGTCAGGACAGCGATAAAGACGGCATACCCGACACCAACCGTAATTTTAACGATGTCCCAGACTACGAAGAGCCGTTTCTCATGTGGGACGTGGAGCCCAATGATTACACCTACGGCCTCGACCGGAACAACAACGACGAACCGGACCATCGCGAGAATGATGACGATCCAGACTATCCGTACGATGCCGATCAGCAGGGATACCATCTGTTTGCCCAGCTCAACCTGTCGCAGTACTGGTCTGCCGGGGCGGGAAGGTATGCCGTCAGCGAGGTTGCGGGGGCCGGTCAAAATCGCTCCACTTATGCTCTGCTGAGTTACCAGCGGGAACATCCAAAGTATCTGCGCCGGATTTTCTTTGAAAACCATCTCCGCCGGGTGGAGGATGACATCTCTGACGATTACGCAATCAGCGACGAGACCGCGAGATCACTCAACCTGGGCACTCGGGGCGCCTCGTTGCGAATAGGTGCTCCCTGGTTCAGCTACAACCGTCGCGGCGATCCTCTGTTTTACCAGGACAGTTTTGTGAACGAGACATACCTGGAAGCTCGCTTACAACCGATTGCCGGACTCGAGCTTTCACAAAAGGTGCGCCTTCGTGTAAACTGGCAGCACGGCGGAC
>CAYNZV010000110.1:0-7454 GCA_964401715.1 uncultured Gemmatimonadaceae bacterium
TGGTTCCAGAGAGTGAGGTGCAGGCACGTATTGCGGAGGCCGCAACCGAAGCGAAAGCAGGCATGATTCCGGAGAGTGAGGTAATAGCAAAAATTGCGGAGTTGACAGAAGAATGGTCTCAGGAGAAGGATGCGGCCGTAGCCGCCGCGATTGAGGATCTGCTTACCCAGGAAGAAGCCCAGGAACTTATTGATGCGGCCGTAGCCGCCGCGATTGAGGATCTGCTTACCCAGGAAGAAGCCCAGGAACTTATTGATGCGGCCGTAGCGGCAGAGAGAGGAAAGTATGCTGGACGCGTTGTAGCATGCGGCCCAGGAGGGACTATGTCATTACCCGAATGCAATATTAACTTGGGACGAAATTGTACGAAAAACGGAAAAGTGTGGGAGAATGGGGTGTGTTTTGAACCTGAATAAGACCTCACTGGACCATCAGGGCAGAGCCCTTCTTCTTAAAGAAGAGTAGCTCTTCCGCAAAAGAATCGCCGATAGGTAATAAAGAGTTTCATAAAAAGGGGGCTGCTATGATATTCGCAGTCCCCTTTTTAAGTTGTGACCCCCCCGATGCTCAGCATCCTCAATTGGCGTATTACGAGCCTTCTCAATCCTACCTTAAGTGCTATCAGTCCACCCCAGCCCGGTCCTGCGCCATGCCCACTAACGCTTCGACACCTTTGGACATTTTATGGATGATGCCGCCGGTGAGGCAGTGAATCGCTTTGGCCAATCGTAAGGCTGGTAAAATGAAAATATTGGTAAAAAAGCGGTATGATTTACTACTCCATTCTCATTTATCAATTTTCCAACTATATGATAATACTAAGTATGCAAATGTTTTTTCAGATCTTTGTGTACGTTGCCCGTGAAATCTCCAATTATTCGGCGTGCATCGGACGCCAGCTAACTTGACCCAGTTGGGTACAACTCCTTATTGTCTGCAGCCAAATTCAATTTCTGGTAGCTCCAACACTGACAGACACAGAGCATGACGAGCAACGCCGCAACCCATACAGGTACGCCGGCCGACCAATACGGGCGAGACGGTTTTTTCATCGTTTCCGAACCGATAGTCCCGACCGACCTCGTCGAACGCGCCCTTACCCACATGGACGCCGTGATGCACTGCGAATACGAAACCGGCGTTCCACCAACCGGTCGCAAGTGGCACCCTGGTGATGATGAGCTCGTTATTCGCAAGATTGACCAGCCCCATCTCTGCGACCGTACCATAATGGAGCTTTTCACCTACCCGGCTATAGGTCAGTGGGCGGCTCGCTTAACTGGCGCAAAGATGGTTCAGTTGTGGGCGGCGCAACTGCTTTACAAGCCACCGGGCGGAGAAGCATCGGGAAATGTAGGTTGGCACCAGGACAAGCAATACTGGACCTATTGGGAAGAAAGTGAGGTGTTCACGGCGTGGGTTGCACTGAGCAACGTCACCGAGGAGAGCGGAGCTATGCGTTTTGTGCGCGGTTCCCACACTTGGGGTGGACTCATCGAAGGTGGCGATTTCTATAGTTCAAACCACGAAGCGCAACGAGAGGCAATCACCGTTCCCCCGGGTCACGAATGGGAGGAGGTGCCAGTCGTGTTGTCACCGGGCGGCATCAGTTTTCACCATCGTCACACCTTTCACGGCAGCGGTCCCAACGTGGCTTCTTGGCCGCGATGCAGCTTTGCCATGCATCTCCGCACGGAAAACAGCAGGCCCATACCTGGGATCGAAAAGGACGTCTTTACTAATAAGCTTGGAGATCACGATGTCTGTCCGATTCTGTATGGTGACTGGTAGCGATGGCTTCCGCGATATCTGACTACGTGTTCTTTGGACTCCAAATTCAGCTCGGTCTTGTCCTTTTCATGTCGAAACACAAACGACTGTAACGATGATGCGTGCTGCTTATTCTGAAGGTGCACCATCAGGCCAGGTTGTCCCACAGGAGACGTTCTGCAACAATGTGGGATTGGCGAAGATCATAGTCGTCGAGCCGTTGTAGGTGATCAACGTCGGATCGTGGCGCAGATCCTGGCCGCTTGCTAGTGTCTGGTGGTCGCGGTGAAAGAACGCTTTGACGTTTGGCGTCATCGGATCGAGCAATACCCATCGATCGAACATCCAGACTGTCGTCAATGCATGTCCACCTACGTTGATTTTTCGAGCTCGGAAGCGATCGCCAGTTGTCAGGCTGTTCATGTGAGTAAGAAGACCGACGTGGGCGCGGCCGAATTCACCGCACATCCCTCCGCCCAGCCTAAGATTGGACAGTGGGTCCAGTAATGCTGCGAAATGAGCTCGTCTCGAGGCATAGACATATACTGCCTGTTGCGCCATGAAAAAGGCTGAGCCGATGACGCGATCGATATCGTTGTCGTAAAGCGAGCATAGCCAGTTGGCGATCTTCTGCATAACGCCGTCCTGCATCAAATCGAAAAATATCGACCCGTCCACGGCTTCGATGTAGAAATCGCTCGGGGCGTCTTGGCGTGTCGTCCGTCGACGTAATAGCGGTTGGCGGGACACGATGTAGCGAAGCCGCTTCTCGATGAAATGAGGATCGTTGAGGGGTGGTGTTGCTATGCCATTCTCCTGTCCGAAGGGATACACCAGCGCACAGGTTCCGAGCTTGTAGGTGACCCTCATCAGCCGATCGCCTTTGGGATAATCGCGCACCTCCAGCTCGATGTACTCGGGAGTGAAGCGTACGGGCACGTGGTATTTAAACTTCATCTCCACGCTTTTTTGCGCTGGAATTTCTACTGGCCCGGATTCGACCGAAGGATTGGCATGCGTGTTCCATGGCTCGGCGCCGCAAATGCCTCGCGAGATCATGACCACCTCCAATGTTCGACGTGTCTTGTTGCTGAGGCATACCGGGGCATAGTTGATGCCCCAACTCAAATTAGGAAAGTCGATCGATTCCAAGTTGACCTGTGTGGGACCCAACGATAGGAAACCCATTTTGATCGGCGAACCCAATATCCCCGGATATTGGGGCATCCATGTGAAATAATAGTCGAAGTTCTCAGCGGGTCGTTCGGTGGCGGTTCGGATAATCTCCAGACCCATGGTCAGGCCGGGGATTGGTGTCTCCACATCGAGGCTGGCAAGTGGAATCGCAAGCTCGGCGGTCCATTCCGTGGCACCAGCGTGCGCCGCGCCACACAGTCCCATTTGCCTCGCCTTGGCTGCGGGATCGGGATTCGCCTCTTTGAGAGTCCACCAGTAGTGTTGGAATCCCACTTCGTCCGAAAACCCTGCCATGTGGGTCAAGTCATCGTACCACTCGGGTTCACCCCGGGCGTTAATTGAAATCGTTTGCATATCGCTATGGTTGTGTCGTCCGTCTATGGACAACATCACCTTTTCTGCTCTCAGGCGATCACGTTCGATTATGCTTCCTTTCTCGACAGCGACGGACAACACCGGTAAAGTGGCGCGAACACCGACATACAGAGTTGTAATATCCCATGCTACATGCACCTTCGTCGCGACAAAAGCACTATCGTGATGGAACGGAACTTGCGGTTCAATCCCCTGCACTCCATGCCAGAGCGGATCTGTCAGTGTTCCGTCCAAGGCCGGCGGCCGTTCGACGTGGGTAGCGGCAAGATGCAGAATTGAGCGTGGCCAGCCGCGCTTGAGGTTTGGAATAATGTTGTGCGGTTCCCAGGGTTGAAACTGAATCTGGGTGATCATAACATGCCTTTCTTTTGTAACACGCGTTGACCTCATTCCGAGGTGAGGCTCGCTGGGCACGCAGGGAAGCTGGAGGACAGGGCGTATAAAATCTATCATTGTTTGTTAGCGCAAAGGTCTGCGCACGAATCGTTTGGCCTACGGCTATGTATTTGCGATGTCTCCGATCTACACACTGTACAGGAAGGAAAATCCATGACCAACCCGATGCTTCTGCTGGTCGTTATTGATGGTTTACGTCCTGAGGCTCTGTCGCAAGCCGATTGCCCGACATTGAAGGCCCTCCAGCAGCAGGGGGCCTGGACCCTGCATGTCCGCGCTGATATGCCTTCGGTTACTTTGCCTTGTCACATGTCGATTTTCCATAGCGTCCCCGTAACCCGGCATGGCATCAGCTCCAATACATGGACGCCGATGGCCCGTCCCCTGCCCGGTATTGTAGAGCAAGTCCGGGCAGCCGAGCTCACGAGTGCCTTTCTCTACGGTTGGGATGGATTACGCAATCTCTGTATACCGGGGATGCTAACCCATTCCTTTTTCCGTGAAAAGCGCGATCTCGACAATGACGACGTGATAGCCGCGGCTGCGGTTCGGTGTCTCACCGACGAACAGCCTGATTTTTCTTTTATTCATTTCGACACCGTTGATGGCGCAGGACATCGGTCGGGGTGGCTCTCTGAAGAGTATCTGCACCAAGTCAATCGGGTTGATGCTGCCTTGGGGCGCATAATTGCTGTTGTGCCGGAACGTGCTACCATCATGGTGCTAAGCGACCATGGCGGTCATGACCGCACCCACGGTACCGATGCGCCAGAAGATATGATTATTCCTTGGTTGATTGCAGGCCCTAACATTCGCCGCAATCATGCCATTCAAGCGCGTGTCGATCTCCTGAATATTGCCCCCACCAGCGCTCATATTCTTCAGATGCCATCGGCCGCGGATTGGGAAGGCACGATAGTCGAAGAGATTTTCACTGAGCAGACGTAACGTGCCGCCGGCATGTGCAAACGTCATGTGCGCCAAGAATTTCTGACACCGTTTGGTTTTCTGGTCAACATCCGCATTCTCGAACCCGACCGTCAAGAGTGACGGTGAGAGCCCATCTGATACCGCTACCACCAAGTAATCCTTAGTGGCAATCGGATAAATTCCCTTCAATTAAAAGCCTTGGGAGACGCCTGATGAATCACGAACGACAACCTGACTACACCTCGGCGGTTCCAGCTTTCGAATTCGCGGAGATCCGACAAGAACAAGAAGAACAGCTCGAGACCAATCCGATTATCCAGCGGTTTGCTATATCGCGAAGAAAAATGGCCGACGATCCACACCGGCCAACATACCACTTCGTTAGCCCCGAAAGCTCAATGAATGATCCCAATGGCCTCTGTTTCTGGCAGGGGCAATGGCATTTGTTCTATCAGGGTTATCCACCCGAAGATCCACGTCCGCACTGGGGCCACTGTGTAAGCGATGATCTCATTCATTGGCGTGATCTGCCGTATGCCATCTATCCCAACCCCGAACGATGCTGTTTTTCCGGAGCAACATTGGTTGAAGCAGATCGCGTCGTCGCCATGTACCATGGAACCGAGGTGGGCAATATGGTTGCGGTATCGAAAGATCCATTGCTTTTGAATTGGGAGAAGGTGACTGGGCAAGCGGTCATTCCCAAAGCCAGCCCGGATGGCTTGCCGTTACCGTATCGCGTTTTCGATCCGTGTATCTGGAAGAAGGACGGCAAGTACTACGCTCTTTCAGGGGGAACTTTGCCTCACAAACCGTCGGGAAAGAAGCTGCGCGCGAATTTCCTGTTTCGATCGTCTGACCTGGCCAATTGGGAATACCTGCACCCATTTGTCGAGGGCGATGTATTCACGCTCCTTGGCGACGATGGCGCCTGTCCTTACTTCTGGCCTATCGGGGACCGTCATTTGCTGCTTTTCTTCAGCCATATGAGTGGTGGTCAGGCGCTTCTGGGGGACTACGACCAAGAACGAGATAAGTTCGTGGTGACCGCCCATGTCGACGCGAATTTCGGCGCCTATCGACCCGGGGGTGTCCACGCGCCATCTGCTACCCCGGATGGTCAGGGTGGAATAATTGCCCTCTACAACATGAACTCCGCCAAGCCGACCGATGGTTGGGATCAGATCATGAGCTTGCCGCGCCGTCTTGCCCTGCAAGGTCGGGATAAGCTGGGAAGAGAGGCTGTCAATATCGAACCAGCCGGCGACATTTCCTCCCTGCGCCGCGAGCATCGACACATCTCGGAAATGAAATTACCGGCGAATCAGGAAATCGTGCTGGAAGAGATAGGCGGTAACGCCGTGGAACTCTCCGCCGAATTTGTCTCCAGCAATGCTCCGATGATCGAGCTCAACGTGTTGCGCTCTCCAGACAAGGAGGAATTCACCCGCATTGCGTTCTACCGGGCACGCGGATATCGAGACTGGGAGCGCTACCCCGGCTGGGATGAGGTGAAGTTGATGGAAGCGACGGACAGTCTTATTACCATCGACAATTCATACTCGTCGACCGCCGCCGACGTTCTCTGCCGCGCACCAGAAACGGGACCCGTTTACATAGAACCAGAGGAGCCACTTCGATTACGCGTGTTCATCGATAAGAGCATCGTCGAGGTCTTCGCGAATGACAAGCAATGCGTTGCCGTACGTGTTTATCCAGAGCGCGCGGATAGCCTCGGTGTATCGCTACGGGCGCAGGGGCAGGATGCCATCCTGACCTCACTGGACCTGTGGCAGATGGAGACTATTTACAGGTAAGCTGGTGCTGTAGAGTCCGCCGGTGGCGCTGGCTCGGTCTTGTTTCCATTTTTGCAGATGCCGATCTCGTACCGTCGTACCATCGCCGTTCCGCCATTTCCACCGTGAAACTCGAGCTCCAAGACCTGACCCTCCAGTACAACGGCAAGACGCCCCTGTTCCAGGAACTGAATCTTAGCCTCGAGGGCAACGACTTCGTCTTAATCCAAGGACCTTCAGGCAGCGGGAAGTCCAGCTTCTTGCGATTGTTTAATCGACTCCAGGAACCCACTTCGGGCCTGATCTTGATCGACGAAAAGCCGGCATCAGAGCACGATGTCAGACAGTTGCGCCGTCGTATCGGATATGTGCAACAGACGCCGACCATGATGCCTGGAACGGTGCGCGAGAACCTCAACTTGGCATACAAATTCAAGGCGGCTTGCACCGAACGGATTCCGGACGATGGAACGCTACGTCAGAAGCTGGAGGTGTATCTATTGGGTGACGTCGATCTGGACGAAGACGCAACCAAGCTGTCGGTGGGGCAAAGACAGCGAATTTCCCTGATTCGTACGCTCCTGACCGACCCCGAGATGATACTTGCCGACGAGCCGACATCCGCGCTGGACGCAGAATCTCGTACGATCGTCCAGGATGAGCTGGAGCGCCTGAGTCAGAAGCAGCCATTGTGCATTGTTCTGGTTACTCATATGGATTTTCAATTACATCTCGTCTGTCCCCGGAAGTTTCTTTTAAACCAAAAAGGTTTTCAAAAAGTCGACGCATGAACCTGATCGAGATCACTCCTGTACAGCTCTTTCTGTGTCTGCTCTTTGTGCTGCTTGCCGGCCTCGGATCTTTCATGCTAAAGCTCAAACTTGAAAAAGATCTGGCCTGGGGAACGGTCCGGACCTTTGCTCAACTCTTCATCATGGGCTACATCCTCAAGTTTATCTTCCAACTCAACAACGTTGTCCTCATCTTGTT
>CAYNZV010000110.1:7554-13058 GCA_964401715.1 uncultured Gemmatimonadaceae bacterium
GGTGATCGTTCAAGTCAAACCCTGGTACACCCCTCAGTATTTCATCCCCTTGGGCGGAATGATCATCGGCAACGCGATGAATGCCATAACCATCGCACTGGATCGTTTATTTTCGGACCTGCGCCAACATCGCGCCGAGATAGAGCTGTCGTTGTCTTTGGGTGCGAGCTATCAGGAGGCCACCCACTCGGTGATGCGCGACGCCGTAAAGGCGGGCATGATTCCATCGATCAACGCTTTGATCGACCGTGGGCCTGGTCTCGTTGCCGGGCATGATGACCGGGCAAATTCTGGCTGGCACCGATCCCCTGATCGCGACCAAATATCAGATCGTTGTAATGCTCATGATCGTGGCTGCCACGGCGATCGGGTCGGTGCTGATTGCTCACGTGGTGAGGCGTCGTTGCTTTACCAAAGCCCACCAGATGATCATTTGAATCGGGCGTGCCGTCACAATTCGCTGGCGTGGGTATGGGATCTCCGCCGAGCAAGGGCCGGTAGCTCAATAGGTCTCGAAAGTTTTGACAAAAACACAGTGATCAAAATAGACGACGATCGGACTCGCGGAACGTAGCCGCAGGAAGGATAGGATAGATGAATAACGGAAGCGCTGATCGGTTCCGCCGACAGCTTATTGAGGACGGCTATTGCCACGTTCCCGGCGTGGCACCCCTCGATTTGATCGACCGGATTCGCGAGTTTGCAGACCGGGCGGCCAACGAGCTTTCGGACGAGGAAAAGGAGCGCGTACGCCTGCAGGGATCCATGATCCACGTGCTGGAGCTCGAAGAAATGTTGCCGTTGATCACACTGCCCGCGGCAATCGCGCTCCTCGAGGGCATGGAGTACTCCATGCCGAAGTTTTCCAGCGGCTATATTATCAGCAAACCTCCCGAAGTTGCTCCGCCTCTGTTCTGGCATCAAGACGGCATCACCTGGGATGAGCCACTTAACTATACAGAGATACCGGTCCAGATTTTTCTGATGTACTACCTGATTGACACGGACCGCCAGAACGGGTGCCTGCGCGTTATTCCCGGCTCGCACCGCAAGCGCCACCGCCTGCACGGTCTGCCTTCTGCCCACGCCGCCGAAATTCAATCCGTCGGAGAGAACCATCCCGCTCTGCAGCAAGATCCAGATGAGATAGATGTGCCGGTCAATGCTGGCGACCTGGTTATCGGGGACGCTCGACTCATTCATTCGGCGCATCCGAACCGGTCGGCCAGGCGCCGTACAGTGATTACCCTATGGTTCCTGCCGATTTACGATGAATTACCAGAAACCCTCCAGGCTTTTTACGGAAAACGGAACAAGAAACCAACACATTGGACCGACGCTAGCTGGGACGAACTGAAGCCGTTGCTACCCGTCTACGAAGGCGACGCTCAACCCTCCGCTACCAACCGTGTCCCCGACGAACGTCTGGTGTGACGCCAGGATAGCGCATTCATTCGGCATACACTGCTTCGATCAGTCCACGCATGTAACCGATAGCGTAGAGGCGTTCCATCGAGTATTCATCCTCAAAATTTTCATAGGTCAGCTGAGCGAAGTGATCCGGCCGTGCTACGCCCTCGTACCCGATCTCGCGATAGGCTCGGACACAAGCGGCCATGTCATGTTTGCCGGCGTCATGAAACGCTTCCTCGAATTTCTCCGGCGTACCTTGAATGTCGCGGAAATGGACGAAGTGCACTTTCTTCTGCTCGCCAAAGTGGCGGATTACGGCGGGAAGGTCGTCGGTCATCAAGCCAAAGTTGCCTTGACAAAGCCCGATGCCGTTCACCGGGCTGGGGACGAGATCGATCATCTTCTGGTAGTTGTCGACGCTGCTTATGATGCGGGCGACGCCCTGGATCGGAGAGAGGGGTGGGTCGTCCGGATGCATGCCCAGTTTCACGCTGGACTCTTCGGCGACGGGCACGACACGCTCGAGGAAATATTTCAGATTTGCCCACTGAGTCTCCTCGGTGATCTCTCCATGTTCCCCCGCTGGATGGGTCTTGTTGAATTCTTCCAGGTCAAAGCCGGTCACCTCGGCACCGCCGCGAGTCGGTAGGTCGTGTGCTGTACGGATAACGAAGTGCACAGGCATCCAGGCCGGACACCAGACCGGAATCTGTGCGGCCCCCATATTGCGAACGAACTCACAGACGACGGCGATTTCATCGTCGCGGCCGTCCTGTCCCAGTTTGATCTTCTCCATCGGCGGACGGCTCTCGATCACCGCAAGCTCATATCCCATGACTTCGTACTGAGTTTTGCGACGGGCAAGTGTTTGCTGGCTGAACGGCTGCTCTGGGTCACCGATATCCAGGCCCGGTTTGGGATCGAGGCTGAAGTCGCCCACAGCGTGTTTAACGCCGCACTGTGCGCCGAATGCGGCCACGGCATCAGGTTCTGGTCCGAGGCCCAAGGCGATTTTCATGAGAATTCCTTTCTGGTGAATACGTTGAGTAGACAAAAAGTCGAATCCGAGCATCGGCTTCGATTGTCGGTTTACCACTCTCGAATTGGTCGAGGCTCTCGTTACTGATTATGTTCACGGTCCGTCACCACCAACGGGCCGAAATATACCGCCATTTGGATACTATGTGAAACATTGCATGAGTCGCTGAACTGCCCGACTAGCATGGTCGAGCCAAACAGCTAACAGCAACAACGTTGTGCCAGGGCACAGGGGGACCGGATTCTTTCGTACCCACGGCTGCCGGTTGGTTTCCGGCGCCTTATGGCCACCGGGAGTGGTCGAATTGAACCAAGCTCACAACCGCGACAGGGCGCAAAATCTGCAATTGTGGACAAACTGGGTCGAAGGGAGCGCTTCCAGTCCGTATTGGTGCTGTTGAGTAGCTGTTCATTCGACGTCACCATCCGTGATCCGGGAGTTTTCCCGCTGGATCCACCCGAAAGTGCGGAACTTCACGGAAGAGCCGGGGCGGCGATTCTCTTAAACGCCGGTAGCTGTCAATCCGGGCTATCCATGTCTATTGCGGAGACTGTTCGTTATTCTATCTGAGTAACCAAACCATCTTGTCGCGCCGACTATTGGATGGAATGATGCCATTTTCGGTCGTCCGAACCTATTGACTCAGCTGGCGCTGGCCAACTTATAAATTAATTGCGCAGTGCAGCCTGAATGCCGTTTCGCCACGTCCGTAGGAGGGAGGCATCCGACGTTGAGGGCCAATGGACAAACATAGAATTCTTATCACCGGCATGAGCGGTCTGATCGGCGGCATCGCCCGCCGCCAATTGGAGGGCTGCTACGAGCTCCGGGCCCTTAATCGACGACAGCTTCCCGATGTCGACTGCCATTGTGCCGACATCGGAGATCTCGATGCTATCCTGCCCGCTTTCGAAGACGTAGATACAGTTATTCACCTTGCCGCCTTCGTTGCCATGGATGCCCCTTGGGAAGCTGTGCTGCACAACAACGTGATCGGCACTTACAACGTTTTTGAAGCAAGCCGCCGGGCGGGCGTCCAGCGTGTCATTTTTGCCAGTGCCGGTGCTGCGATCTCGGGATGGGAACGCGAAAAGCCTTGGGATGCCCTGGTCGACGCCCGTTATGAAGAGGTACCGCCGGCATGGGACATGGTTACCCACGAGCTTCCTTGTCGTCCGACGGGCCTCTATGGCTGCAGTAAAGCTTGGGGAGAAGCGCTGGCCTGGCATTTTATTGACTCTTCGGAACTGTCGATCATCTGCCTGCGGATCTGCGCAGTTCCAACGGAGAACCGGCCCTTGCGTCCGCGCGACTACTCGATCTGGTGCAGCCACGAGGATCTGGGCCGCATCATCCAGCTATGCGTCGAGCTCCCGAGTACGGTTCGCTACGATATCTTCTTTGCTCAATCGGACAACCGTTGGGCCTACCGCGACATCCAGCACGCTCGTGACGTGCTGGGTTACGAGCCGCGGGACGGGGCGGAGGATCACCGTTAACACGATCGATCAACCTGGGAAATGCGGCTGGAGGAGCGATTCACCCCAACCTACAATCGCGTACGGCTCCTTGCCGCGACGGGGTAACGGCGTTTATTCGCCTTTTACCTTCTCCAGCTCTTAGAATATCAACACGAATCAGGAGGAAGAGCATGACAAGACTTTTTGGCAGGAACTACACCCGGAAACAGCTCACCGAACTCACCGGCGACATGAGCCAGCTGGCTGGCGTTCGACGCGCTGAACTCGTCGAGGGTAACGAGCGCGGAGCTGATCTTGTTGAGGTGTTCAACGCCTCCGGCCTATGTTTTTCCGTGTTGCCAGGTCGCGCATTGGATGTCGCCTCTGCTCATTTCAAGGGCATTTCCCTTTGCTTTCGCAGCTCTACCGGTGACGTCGGACCCGGTTTCTACGAACCACAAGGGATCGGTCCGATGCGTGGCTTTTTCGGCGGTCTGGTCTATACCTGCGGACTCACCTTCGTGGGGCATCCCGAAACCGATCCCGAAGAGGAAAACGAGGAGCTTCCCCTCCATGGTCGGGTGTCATATATACCCGCGAAGAACGTGACGGCTGAAGGTGCTTGGGAGGACAAGGAGTATACCGTCAAAGTGCGAGGCAAGATGCGGGAAACGGTGGTTTTTGGAACCAACCTCGAGATGACCAGGGAGATCTCCACTACGCTGGGCGAAAAATGTTTACGCATTCACGATCGCGTCGAAAACCTAAGCGTTGATCCTTCTCCGCTGATGGTTGTTTATCATACTAATCCTGGATTCCCAGTGGTTGACCGTGGATCGCGGCTCTTCATTCACAGCCGTAAGAGCACTGATCTGCAAACGGATGTCGAAGTGAACCCGGAGAAATTCCAAACTGTTGCGGGACCCAGCAAAACCTCAAGCTTCGTCGTAGTACATCGCCCGCACGTCGATCGCCGGGGTGACGCTCACGTGGCGTTGATAAACGACCGACTTGAACTGGGGATTTACTGGAAGTTCAGCCGCCGCGAGATACCCGTCGTCAGCACGTGGCACCATTTCGTTACGGGCACCTATGTGATGGGAATAGAAGCTGGTAACTGCAGCGTCGCCGGCAGGATTGCGAATCGCAAACATGGCACACTGGAGCACATAGCGCCGGGAGAAGTGCGGGATTTTCACATGGAAATAGGCGTATTGGAAGGTGCCCGCGAGATCCGAGCCTTCGAGCGCGCTGTCAAGCAAGGCGTGAAAGCCACCCGTCGCAAAACGTGAGAATTTGATGTATACCGTCGATAAGGAATGGTATGCCGTCGATTCCATATTTCTAGGAAACAGGTCATGGGCTACGGGGAGATGAAAAATGTATATCGAGGAGTGCAATGCCTTGCTGCAGATAGGCTTGGACCTGATTCGTCAGCGAGGTTGTCCAAAAAATGAACCTCAAACGTGGTGACGAATGCAAAGAAAGTGCGATAGTTCCTGTAAGGACTTGAGGTGAACTCGATCGGCGAGGAGATGAAACCATGTCAGAATACGTAAAGCGCGTCGGATCGACCGCAGAAAGATTGGCCG
>CAYNZV010000111.1:0-12935 GCA_964401715.1 uncultured Gemmatimonadaceae bacterium
CACTTCGGATGTGTTGCGGCTTTCGGTTGATTTTCGCTACACCGGTGAAAGCCACGCGACCAGCGCTGCCTAGCGCGGCAGGTCGATCCAGAACGGCGATGTCCACACGCACTCGCCGTCGTGCTGGCGCGCGCGCACATAATAGTAGCAGTCCTCGAGAGGCCGGCCGGGGCGTTCGTCGGCCCATTCGGTGACCATGTCGGGGCTGTCGGCATCCGGTTCCAGTTCCGCCAGCACATAGCCGCCGTGCACGATCTGCACGGTCTGAAGCGGCGCCGTGCCGTGAATGCGTATCTGTAGGCGCCGCTCGGCGCTGGGCTCGAGCTGCAGCTCGCTGCCCAGCGGCGCGTCGTTCAGAGTGACGTCGGCCACGATGCGCGCACCCGTGGTGGCATAGCTGCGCCGCGCGTGCAGGGCACCGAACAGGCTGCTCAAGTCCAGGCGCGGCGCCTGGATGGCGGTGAGGCCGCAGAAGCCGTCGCCCTTGCGCGTTGGCCAGCCGCTGTGGTTGTCACTGCCGCCAACGAACCCCAGGCGGTAACCCCGGGCCAGCGCCGTACGTACGCTGCCGCCCAACCCGCCGTCCCAGATCCGCCAGTCTTCGTCCGTCTGTTCGGTCTCGAAGCAGCCGCGGGCCTGTACGATCTCCACCAGGCGAATCACCGACCGGTCGGCCGGGATCGGCCAGTGCATGGCACACCACCACGGACGGCCGTCGTCGCGCACCACTCCCTCCCGCACGTACGAGTCCATGTTGGGGTGGTGGGGCACGACGAGGGCGCGACCTGGCAGGCATAGGCGCACCAGGGACGCCAGGTCGTAGCGATCCGGCTGGGCATCCCATGCCGGCGCCAACTCGCCCGCGAAGCGGTCAGTCATCTCCTTCAGCAGTTCCCAGCTCTCGGTGTAGATGTTGGCATGACCGTAACGGCGGCTCAGCTCCGCCGCGGGGAAGGCAACGAAGCGCCCGGGCTCATCAAACGGCTGACACAAGGCGAGCTGATCTGCCACCGTGCGACTGCCGTAGCGCCCCCCCGGGCTCAGATGGTCGGTCGGCCCGGCAAAGTCGAGGGCCAGCTCGTCGCGGGCGCTCTGCAGCGAATCCGCCACCGGTCGCTGGCCATCGCCGCTGAACTCGGTGTGCCAGTGGAACTCGCCGAAGAAGATGGGGGTGCCATCGAAGGTCAGCGGCGGCGCGTTGCTGGCAGCCGTGTGTCCGCTGGCGTCGCGTACCTGGACACGCCCGCCGGCAAGAACGGCGTCAGCGCTTCCCAACGCCGTTGCCCCTGAGGAACTGGCCGCGGCCGCCGTCAACGACCAGCCATTGGCTGTCGCCTCCACTTCACCTGCCGCCGCCGTAGGGTTGCCGCAGGCATCGAAGTGTTGGACCAGCAGTCGGCCGTCGTTGCGCAAATACGCCTCGATATGATCGGGGGGCCCGGGTACGAAGCGGATCTCGAAGGGCGGCGCCACCTGTTCGCCCGCCTGGGCGTGCTCGTCGGCGACGGTGGTCGCGCTCATCCACCACGACAGGCCGCTGTAGCGATCGCGCGACTGCTGCGGCGACGGGCGACCGCTGCGCTCGCCGCGCATGCGGCGCTCCTTATAGCGCGCGTGCACCTCCAGCTGACTGCCGGTGGGAGCGGCGGTGTCGAGACGCACCACAGCCATCGACTTGGTCTGACTGTACCAGCGCCAGTTGCGCTCCATCTCCGCGCGGTCATAGCGGTGCACGAACTCCAACGGCTCAGACGAGCCGGCCAACCGGACTTCAGTTATCTCCACATTCTCGAGCAGCTGCGCACCGCCGGCGCTTAGACGTACCAGGACGCCTGCTGCCAGGGGGCGGTCGATGGTGAACGAGCAGACGGGGAACGCCGGGTCAGGCGCCTGCAGCTCTACTGACGGATGATCTACAGCGGTATCGCTCATAGGTGGGCCCCCTTCCACTTTTCCCACTGAAACCTGAGACCTGAACTCTCAGCATGTCACCGTTATTTTGCTTGCCCGATCCCACGCAGAACGGGCTCGTGCAACCAGCGTTGCGCCGCCGTCGTGAGGTAGGCGTCACCCGTCTGGCGCGCCAGCTCATCCGACCGCAGCCACACGATGCGGTGCCCAGCTAGCTCGGGGTCAGGCATAGACTCACGCGGGCAGGCGTACACGCGGCACAGCTCGCTCCGGTCGTCGTCGAGCGCGTAGTCGCCGACGTAGCTCACCCATGGCGGCTGCGTACTAAGCTGCGCCTCCACGTGCCCGTTTAAGTGGGCAATGACGTTGTCGTCGTCCGACCCCACTGTTTTGGGCCGCGGCTGGGCAGCACCGCCAGGGGCGGTAGACGGCCCGCCTTCAGCAGGCAGCATCAGGAAGCGCCCGTCGTCCTCGATCAGCAGCCGTGTCGAGGCGATACGCCCGGCGGTGTGGTCGGCCAGTATCTCGACGCCCCCGCCGCTGAAGAGCTCAGCTGAGCTATCCCGGAACAGGTAGGGGCCGCAGCCCGGTGGGGCGCTCCGTGCTCGGTACTTGTTGTACACCCCAAAGCGAAGCTCGTCGGAGCGATTGCCGTGCGCCTGGTGCCACGTGAACATGTCCATGAACGCGACCTGGCCACGGCGCAGTCGGGTATCAACGAACTGTGGTATCTCACCGGGGAGTGCCCGTCGCACCTGGGTGATCTTTCCGTTTCGAGTCAGCTTTGGGATTCGATGTGATCCGGGCGAGACGAGCAGTGGCCCGATCTCTTCGGTGTAATCGACTAACGGCACGATGACGAATAGCCAGCTCAACGACGAACCAACCGGCCGGTAGGGCTTGTAGTCGCAGTGCTCCGACCTACTGGCCGTTCCCGGCGGCATCCCGTAGATGAAGAAGGCGGAGAGGCAGACCTCTTGGCCGAGTAGCTCCGCGGCCCCAGCCACGATGCGCGGGTGGTCAACGACCAGGCGCACGTCGGCGAGTCGGAGGCTATTCTCGGAGAGCAGGTACTTCCTCGGGGCGGGGAACCGGGCGTCGATCGCGTTATAGCGATGTGTCTCGAACTCGGAGCGGGCCGCCTCCGCCAGGCGGTCGACCTCGGACGGGCTCAAGAGATCGGGCGCGATGAGGAAGCCCTCCTCGTGGAAGCGATCGATCTGCTTTTGTGTCAGTGCGCGCATCGGTTTCACGGCCAAGGGCGCCGGGCTGCCCCCCACTTTAAGAACGGCTGACAGCACGGATCGTGAATACCATAGCGGCCGAGTTCGAGCAGCGCAAGCTCAACGGGTTCGGCGTGGGTGCATGACAGTTTTCGCGGCTCGGCGCAACGGACCAATACACAACCCATTGTGTCTTCAGCGACGATAAGCCGAACGAAGGGGAGTGGTTGAGTCGCTATGGTCCAGCCACATTCACCTGCTGCTCAGCAATATTGATCTGCACATTCACGCCCAGCAGCTTCCTCACCTGAGCCAGCGTCTTCACGGCCGATAGAAATCGCCGGTGGCAGCGATCCTGCCATTTCTGATAGAAGGCGTGTCTGTCCTGGAAAGCGAAGTGGAACTCGAAGTTGTCGAGGCACAGCTTGTCCACCAAGTGCGATTCCACCCAGGCGAGAACGATACGCTCAATAAGAAGCCGCTCCAGCGCAGTGGGGTTCTCGCCGGCAAGGTCCCGCTCCAGAGACTGCGCATGCAGCTCGATGCCCCGCTTGAATACTTCATCCTCACCGACGAAGACGTTAAGTTCGCGACGCTGCCGCCATCCAAGTCGCGCCGTCACGTGTTATCCGGCGGTTCTCTTCACTTTGTATCTCGGAGCCAACTACGCGTGACCATCGGAGGGCAGGCATTTCAATGCTCTTCAACCCGTCGACTTTGGGATCAGGAGCAGGGATCCGTCGAGATCCTTTCTCTAATTTGGCAAGTAGTCGACCAACAAAGAGCAGAGGATAGGGACCGTGGTGCCGATCGTGGACAACGCAGGCCTATACTCTCGCCCAGAAAACTGAACCGGAATGTTTTGACTCCCCAAGGAGGACGAAGTTGGAAGACCGTAAACTGAGGATATTGACGACGTCGGCTCATCCCCATGATTGGACTTGGTTCGCAGCGACACTCGGGATCCACATCGAAAGAGGCGACGAGGCAACAGTGTGCATAGTTACACATGGAGGGTCTACTCACCGTGAGGCATGGCTTGACGAGTTGAGGAAACCTGAAGCTGAGCGCGACCCCGCCATCATCAACGAGCCCGTAGAGAAGTACATAGATCAGAAGGCCGACGAGATGCGCCAGGCGGCAGCCATTTTCGGGGTGACGGACGTCCGTTTTCTTAACTTTCCCGACAAGCCGTTCCTAATAGAACGGTATCCCGAGGCTATTGACACGATCACCGAGCTCATACTCGAGGTCCGTCCCCACGTCATGATAACCGAAAACCCGTTCACTAGCGGCGATACGGGGCGAGCAGATGCCCATCGCAACGACCACACAGAGGTGGGCATCGCCACGCTGGAGGCAAAAGACCGGGCAGCGAGGCCCCGAGGCGGCTCGGTGGTAGCTCCCCATAACGTAGCGACCACTTTTTGGGCGGCGCACGACAAAAACGATTTGGATTTTGCGATCGAGCTCACGGATGAATGGTTTGAGAAGAGGGTCCAAGCCGAGCTCTTATACGAGACTCAGGGTCATAACGAGGCGTGGGCTAGACGGCGCATGGAGTTAGAAGTCGGCCATATGGGCTGGAGGATGAGGACCGAGTACGCTGAAGGCTTTGCCCGAGAAAAAAACGAGTTACTCACTCACTTGCCAGTACCTGAGAGAATGATCGAAATGTCTGAGCAGGGCGCTGGAGCCTTCATCGATCGCGTTTCCGGCAAGGCCAGAGCAGAAGCCCAAAGGAGCTGATGGCATCCTAGAAGGGCGAAGCATTTGGTTTCTACTGCAAGCCTATCGCATTCGCATTATCCACGATCAATGCTTCGCCCCTACTTGATTTCATATATCGTCCCGGTCCTGCCACCCCCTGGCTTTCTCGATCCTCATGTTGTTGCGTCTGGTTAACGATATACTTCAATGCGGGCCAAGCCTACAGCTTGCGGACCCATCGTCGACTGATCCTTGCGACCGCACCATCTAGGACTCGTCGAAAAACTACTCAGCAAACTTAGAGGCTCTCCGATTCAGTGTGCGCCTTGCATAACCCTCGGCTTAATATATACTGTGCCTTCGACTTCAAAACGATCTTCGTCGATCACCTGATTTCCTCAGGAGGCAAGCATGACCGAAGCTCCGTTGGATCAACGCGAAACGACTAGACAAGCCGATCTCCCCGGCGCGCCGTTTGGCGGCGGGGCTAGAGACAATCCGGATGACTGGATCCCTCTTGTCGACCTTATGGAAATCTTCGGCGGGTTTCGTTACGTCGATGACCACGGCTTCTACGACCTTCACGATGCACCTATAGGCGTTAGCCTCAGAATCGAAGAGGCAAATAAGACAGACCCGATCCTCAAGGCTGAAATGGAGTGGGAAAAAGAGGGCAAGATGAGGCCCTTGGGCATCTGGAAGAAAGACGGTCAGTTCCATCTCGTTTACAATACCTCCGGTTCCCCGCTTGTCACCTGTTATGCCGTAAGCGAAGATGGCTACAACTGGACGCGCCCAGAGCTCGGCCAGGTAGAGTTCAAAGGATCAAAGAAGAACAACATCGTCGCTGACGGACCCAAGGGCGGCATTTTCCAGGACCCAAACGCACCACCCGAAGAACGCTTCAAAGCGATGTCGCAAGATATGTTCTGGGTCGATCCTGAGACTGCCAAGATCGTGACCGGCGATGAGGCTGACAAGCGTCTGGAGGCTCAGAAACGTGAGGGTCGAGACTACAAGGGTCCCACGATGCAGCTAAGAGCACATCTCATAGGCTGGACCTCTCCCGACGGTGTCCACTGGATGCGTATCAAAGAGCCACTGGCTCCCCTCGCAGCAGACAGCGGCAGCCATCCCAAGTACGATCCTTCGACAGGCTATTACTTCGATTACTTCAGAGTCCATGCCAAGCCTCCCGAGGAGTATTCGGGCATCGGTACCGGTGTTCCGGAGACAAACCTTAGACGAAGGTCGATCGGCTTCTCCCGGACCAAAGACTTTCGCCAGTGGCCGCCTCCTAAGCTGGTCCTGTTCCCGGACGCACAGGACAATATGGACGTATCGTTCTATGGTACAGAATATTTCCGCTATCCCGGACGCAACGACCTCCACGGCATGCTGGTTTCACTTTTCCATCAGATCAACGATCACATGGACGCCCAGATCGCCTTCAGCCGTGATGGACTTTACTGGTACCGCCCGGAGAGAAGAGCAATAGTCCCCGTGGGGCAGCCCGGAGACGGTGATGAGGGGATGACTTATCCCGCGACTACGTTGGTAGAGCTCCCCGACGGGTATTGGGGGTTTTTGTGCAGAGGGGGTTCGCGACTTCACAACGTCTGGCCAGATGGCAATCCCGATCTCTTTCCGAAGGAGCAGCCACCAACCATCAACTGGGCGCGATGGAGACCGCACAGGTTTTGCGGAATTGAGGCGGAGTCCGAAGGCGGATTTACGATATTGACAACAAAGCGGACGCAACAGCAGTTGCGACTCAATTACCGATGTGAGCCTGGCGGCTGGATTAGCGTCGAGCTGAACGACAATACTCCTACGGCCACACGTCCTCCTAGGACAGGATTCTCCGGGTTCACTTTCGGTGAGTGCGACCGTGTGATGGGCGACTCCGAAGACACTGTCGTCACGTGGGGTGGAAAAAGCGACATTTCAGAAGTCGGCGACAGCGTCGCGATCCGGATAAAGATGTTTCGGGCCAAGCTCTTCGCCTTTCGGGTCTAATAGCAGTTAGGGCGAAGCTTTTGTGCCCTCTTCTAGAGGTATAGGTAAACAGAACTCAAATGCTTCGCCCCTATAGGAGAAACGGAACGGGGCGGGCCGGGCGGGAAAAACCAGTGGGAGGGGTTGGGGTCAGCACAACGTCATTCCCCAAAGTATAGGAAGAATAAACACCGTTATCGGTAGTCGCGGCAAGCCAGCCGGTATATGAACTGGGCGATGTTTCGGGTCGTTTGGCGGTTCGCGACGCGAGCAAAGCGCTGCGGCACGCAGTGTGGAGTGGATTTCGGTTCCTGAACGGGATGTAGACGCTAGGGTCACAGCGGCACAGGTACACTTCACCCACGCGCCCGAGACAAAATCAGGCGTAGGCGAATTCCGCTTGGGGATGTGGCCGTGCCGGTGCGATGGGCGGCGCCCGTGGGGGCAAGCCCATCCCTTGTAGACAGCGGTGGATCGAACGGGGGTTGGTGAGGGCGGCGATGATCTTCATCGGACCGCCGCAGTCTGGACAGGTGGTCACATCGAGGCGAAAAACACGTGCCAGTAAGGTGGCCCACGAGTGTCGATAGGGAGAAGGCTGACCCTGCCTGGGATGTCTAGCGCAACAGCTCGCCTCGTCGGCTGCGGCGTGCGGACCGGGGACGATGGCGGCGCGATCGCCGGCGTTGGGTGCCAACACCCCATGATAGCGAATCAGATTCAGCCGCGGAGGCGGTACCAGAGCGGCGAGCTTCTCGATCAATTCGAGAGGAGAAAGCACCAGATGGGTGGTGCCGTCCGCCCAGGGGGTCTTCAAGGTATAGGTCAACGTGTCGGCATCGAGCTGGCGCAGGCGGCCTGAAGCCAGGGGCGGGCGAATCACGAGATTCGTTCCAATCAACGGGAAACACTGCGACCTTCCTGTTTATACTTTTCAAGCAATGCCTTCAGTTCCTCAACAACCTCTGGATGTTCTGCATACCGATTGTCCCGTTCGATCAAATCGTTTTCCAGATCGTAGAGTTCGCCCGGATGTGCGTGCGGTTCATACCCACGTTCTTCTTTCAACCAATCGGGTTCGGCATTGTCGTCTCCACTTGGCGCATCAATAAACACCCACTTCCCTTTCCGAATCGCAAACTTTCCCCGTTTGCTATGGTGCACCGTCGCCTCCCGAATGGGCGAATCGCTAGAAGCTCCCAACAGTGCAGGAAGCACATTATAGCTATCCTCAGCCACATCTTTAGACAAGGGCGCACCGATTATTGCCGCGACCGTGGCCATAAAATCGGCCAGACAAATCACCTCATCGCAAACCCGGCCCGGCTCAATCTGACCGGGCCACCGAGCTAGAAAAGGAACCCGATGTCCGCCTTCCCATGTATCGCGCTTCAAACCCCGAAGCCCGTCCATACTGTAGTGCCCATATTCCTGAATTCGACGATAGGCGGAATTTCCTGGCCCGTTATCGCTCGTAAAAATAATCAGCGTATTGTCCGCAATCCCTTTCCGCTCCAGTGCCGCCATCACCTCCCCAACCGTCCAATCTACTTCACAGACAAAATCGCCATATTCCCCCGCACCACTCATCCCCTTAAATTCATCCAACGGCACAATCGGCGTATGGGGTGCCGTCAGCGGAAAATACAAAAAGAACGGTTGTGCATCGGATTCCTCGATATATTGAACCACCCGTTTGGTCAACCTGGGCATCACGGCTTCGAGAGACCATTCCCGTGCCATCAATCCAGGAAGCCCAAACATCTCATCGGGCTTTTCTTCGACAGGCTCTTCCAACAACCGATCGTTCTCAAACCAGGTATATGGCGGAAAATTGGGTACATCTTCTCCAAAATAATAATCAAACCCGCATTCAACAGGCCCACCGGTCACCGGCTTGGTGAAATCGATATTTTTGCCCAAAGCATATCGATGTTCCCGATCCAGCACCCCGTACTCTACCCCCTCATTGGCCGGACGCCCGTCCTTTGTCTCCCAGTGCCACCCCAGATGCCACTTCCCAATACAGGCCGTGCGATACCCCTGATCCCGCAACAAAGTCGCCATGGTCGTTCGATCCAGCTCGATCAAAGGCGGATCCCAGGGCCACAACACACCACCCTTTAACCGGGTTCGCCAGGAATACCGGCCTGTAAGAATCGCATACCGTGACGGTGTGCATACACTGGACGGTGCGTGTGCATCGGTGAAACGCACGCCCTGAGACGCCAGCCGGTCCAGATTGGGCGTTGGAATCTTAGAATCGGGATTCTGGCACGCCAGATCGCCGTAGCCCATGTCATCGGCCAAAATAAAAATCACATTTGGGTTTTGCTCTGCCATACGGTCTCCAGAAGTAGGGTACCGGCGAACCAGGTCCAGTCGTGCGGGTGAGCGGTGATGGTCAGTATGCGTAGCTGCTGTCGTTCCAAGGGACTCTCCTTTGTCGATGCGTCAATGTAGGCAAATACGAGGAGGCGTCAGGGCCCCAGCCGCCAAATCGCGCGCAAACCAAGGAAGTATTCGACTCGGCGTTGGCACCTGCAAATCCGGCAGATCTTGCGTGCTATGACTCGTTGATTTCCTGATGTCTCGGAACTGTCGTATTGCAAGCAGCTCAGATTCAATCAGTTACAGCTGCGGCCCGAATTCGGTGAAGCCAACCAGGCCACGCATGAAGAACGAGACTTCGTCGAAGTTTCTTCGATCCCGGAACCCGGTGTCGTACTCCCGGGAGTTCTTGAGCAGTCCGACGATGGTAATCAGGTCGTAACCAAAGTATTTGGTCCGATTGGTCAACGTGGCGAAGGCGGTGCGCTGATCGAAGCCGTTGCGTTTGGAGTTATCGTCCGTCAGTCGATACGGCAGCGGGCCGATGCCCTGTAAGCCGGCCCGCAGCATCGTCCTCGGAAACAGCTGATACTCCAACCGTAGGATCGGTATGGAGCGTTTCTCAGAAAACAGTCGCACCTCCCGATCCTGATCGGTAAGCCGCAACACCATGAATTTGTATTGAGGGGTCAGGCTGAGATTGCCCCAGCGCCACGTGTGGTCCGCGCGGCTGACCCAGCTCCAGAAATCGAGTCTTCTCTCGCGCTGGAACGTCTGATTGTAGAGCTCCCCGCCCTGCTGCCAATTGATCCGAAACCGCAGCTTCTGAACGACGTTCATACCTGGCAGCGGCTGGAAGCTGGCGTCAACGTAACTCTCGTTGACGTAACTGTCCTGGTAGAATCTGGTATCGGTCACAAACGATCCGGTGTAGATGGGTGGTTTGTGAGTACCGGCCCGAGTCACATCGGAAGAAATCTCGATCCGCAGCCCATCGGAGCTGAAGTTCTCCACCCGGGAAGCGTTCTCACCGGTAACGATGTATTCGTCCGCGATGTCGTCTTGAACTCGTCGCAGATGGTTCTCGAAAAACAGCTTCCGCAGCCTGTGGACCCCTTCGAACTGGTAGGTGAGCAGGCTGTAGGTGGAGCGATTCCGACCTGGGCCGGCGATCTGATCCACGTCGTAGCGCCCCAATGCCAGGGACCACCTGCGCGTTAGATCCAGCGCGCCGAAGAAGTGCAGGCCTTTCTGGTCGAAGTCGTAGGGGTAATCCACCTCGCCGTCGTCTTCCCGATGATCGGGTTCGTCGTTGTTGTTGCGGTCCAGGCCATAGACGTAGATGTTCGGTTCCACATCGTACATGAGAAACGGCTCATCGAAATCCGCGACATTGTTCAGATTGCGGTTGATCTCCGGAAGGCCGTCGTTGTCCGCGTCCTGGCCCACAAACACCCCGTCCAGATCGAACGCTTTCTCGTCCGGCGCGAACCCGCTGACATTGCCAACGCGACGATCGGCAAAACGATCGGCGTCATCGTTGTCCTGCACCAGATCCCAGTAGAGCGTGTTGTTCAGCATTCCCGAGATGTTGCTGTAGTTCAGGTCGCTGGACTTGTCGAGGAAGGTGCGCATAGACGTGGTGTAGTCCGGGTTGATCGCAAACAGCTCGCCACCTATCCGCCCGCGTTGGAACCAGTGCGTGGCATTCAGGTAGTACGCCGATCCGCGTTCGGAGAACCTTTTGCTCTCATCGAAGATCGAGTTGCCATCCGCTCGGGCCGGGTACCTCGAGTAGCGCGATGAGCGGGCGTATTCGCCGGTCAACTCCAAACCGGGAAGCGCCAGGTTGAGATCGGCGCTGTAGGTGAACAGTCCCGTGTTTTCGCCGACGTGAAAACGGACGCGCTTCATATTCGACTGATCCTGCACATTGCCCTTGGAGCGCAGGACCGCGCGGTAGAACGTGCTGGAGTAGCGCGCGTGGTAGGACTTGCCACGCGGGTTGGCATCGGTCAAAAACGCCACGTCGACCCGATAGTCGCTGGACAGCAGCGCTTCGATCTGCACCGTCTCAACTCGAGGCTCCTGCGAGAGATCGAACAGAAATGCGAGCTGATCGGTGCCATCTGCACGGAGCGCCCCGGTCGCCGATTCGACCTGCATCGAGGGCAGCATGCCTGGCAGATTGGCATCACCGCTCACGTCGATTCCGGCCTCGTGGTCGAGCCGGAAGAAGTAGTCGGAATAGAACGGAACATCGTCGCGGCCGCGGTAGAACAATCGGTGTCCGCGAAAAGAGGTGTAGTCCACCGGACGGAAGCTGCCGGTGGCGGCCGAGACCGAGCCAACCTGCGGCGTGTAATTCGCCGCGTGCCGCAGAACCCGTGGAGCCAGGTCGGGTCGCGCCTCGCCGTTGACGACGAGACGCACATCCTGGACGACGGCCCCTCCCCTACCGTCCTCTGGCGAATCGTCTGAAAACCGCACAACGATCCAATCCGCGAAGGTCTGATCCGGACGCAGCACTCCCTTGAGACCGTTTCCGGACTGCGTGCTCTGGTAAACGTGGGTGTTGACCCAGTTGAGCCCCAACCGGGCCCCGCCGAAGATCGCTTGCGCCCGACCCCCGAGAAGCAAGGTCGAATCATCCGCAACGTGTAAGACATCGTCGAGGACAAAGACCGAGCGCGAGATATAGGTGTGCGGCCGCTCGATCCGCGAAGCCAGACCGGTGAACTGCAGGTGTGGCGTCGTCACGTCCAGTCGGAAGCCGTTCATATTGCTCTGGGAGAGGGTCAGCGGCGAAAACCGCGAGATGATACCATCGGCTACAATCATGCTGTAGGCCCAGTCGCCGTACCCGTCCCTTCCAACTACGGTGGCATCGTATACCTTGTTCCAGATGATACCCTTGGGGCCAGGCTTGAAGATGGCACTGCCATATTCTTGGCCAGGCTGTCGCGTCTCCGACCAGGAATAGAGATCGTACCCCGTGGTCAGGTAGTTGCCCATCGGTCCGTAGACCGCACGAGGGGCATCCTCGTAAGGCACGGAATGATTCGGATAATTGGAGTACGGCTGGAGGGCAAAGCTGCGGTATTCGGGTCGGTCCCAACGCAGGTAAGGCCGTGCCGATGTCGTCTCGCGAGCGCCGTCGGTGCGCTGCTCCTGGGCGGCGACGGTTTGGTCCAGCGCCAGACCCAATACGATGCCAGCGAAAAGAATCGCTCGAAAAGCTTGGAGCGTTTGGTGCGTTCGCTTCATGGAGTGGGCCCCGTCTGTGACGCAAAAATAAACGACAAGTTGCTGTTAAGAAAAGACATGTGACATTTTGCCTACATGTTACAAAATGGAAAAAGGAATATCAAATAAATCTCGCCGGCGACAGGGCTGTGTCAATGGAGTAGCGGGTTGTGTCAATGGACTAGGGCGTTTGTGACACCGAACTATATAGAGAGACCTGGAGAAACCGTTTGCGGAACCAGCAGTAGGAATTTGATTGATTTCGGGCGGGACCAGCAGGAGGAAACCGATGATTTCGGGTGGGGCTTAACGAAATCGACGAAAACGGTGCCCTACTAAGCGAAGGGTATCGAAGGCTATACCCTTCCAGGGAACGAACGTCCACGCACTTGCTTGAAAGGAGGTACCTTCGGGACGTCGGTCACCGATTCATCTTTGACCGAGGTGGCGCGCATGTAGTGGGTCGCGTAGCCACGACGTCTCTTGCCAGAGCTGTTTGCCGCGCTCCGGTGAAAC
>CAYNZV010000112.1:0-12795 GCA_964401715.1 uncultured Gemmatimonadaceae bacterium
CCCGCTATCGCCGGGACAATTGAAAGGCTGTCACCATTACTCAAGAGCGTTTCAGATCCATCAAGGAAGCGGATATCCTCATCGTTAACGTAGATATTCACGTAGCGGCGAATCTCTCCGTTTTCGTCGACCAGCTTCTCCTTGATGCCTGCGTAGGCACTCTCGAGGTTATCGACCAGATCGCCAACCGTGGAGGCATCAACTTCGACCTCATTCTGGTTATCCGTGAGTTTTCTCAGTGGAGCCGGTATGTGTACGGTAATCGTCATTCTAACCTCCGTTGATATTGGCATTATTCTTCAAGGTATCCGTGCGTTGCAGTGCAATTTCTCGCAACGCGGGGTCGTTTGTGTATTTAGCTGCATTTTGGTAGGACTCAGCAGCCCGGTTTGCCTCTTCGTTAAGGATCTGCAGGTTCCCAAGATTGAACCAGCCATCGGCGTACGTCGAGTCGATGGCCAATGCGGCAGTATACGCCTTTTCCGCTTCAGTGTAACGTTCGCTCTCTTTAGCAGCTACCCCCGTGCGCACGAGTAGGCTTGACGAAGGTGTCATAGAAGAAGCCAAGGCTTCATTGTAGTATGTCAGGGCTTTGTTTGTGTCCCCGTCTCGCATAGCAATATCGCCCAAATGGCTCAGAGCGTCGATATTGTGGGCATCATATTGGAGCACCTCCTCATATTCCTTGCGAGTTTCATCCCATTTTCCTTTGCGCATGAAGGCGCCAGCAAGATTCAACCGCGCAGCAAGAATGCCAGGAGAAATGGCAAGTAATTCGCGAAATTGCACAATCGCCTCATCGACTCTACCTACCCGCATATACAGCCGACCCAGATTGTTTCGCGCCGCCGGGTGATACTTGCGTATCTCCAAGGCTTTGAGATATGCACTCTCGGCTTCGTGCCACCGAGCCAACTTGGCATATTCGTCTCCCATCTTCAGGTGAGGCTTGATCATCCCGGGGCCTTTCTCAGCAGCGTCTCTCCACAGTGCTAATTCGTCTGCCCACACCTGATTCCTATCAAGCGTCAAACCAACCATGGCAAGAAGGTAAAGTCCACCAAGAACTGCTGCCACCGAAGACCTAGCAAGTCCGAGTTGAAAAAATCCCCAACTGGCTATCAGGGAAAATCCGAAGGCAGCGACGTACAATCGGTGCTCGTTCACCAGCACGATCAACGGCACAAGCATGGCGGGCAAAAGAACCGTCAGCGACCACAGCCAGGAAAATGTCAGTATGCGATTCCCAATGCGGATGATCGCGATTGCAAGAGACACGACGAGCAGCCAAGCGCACAAAACAACCGGGTCGTCAACGTTCCGCGAAGGGAAGAACTGAGGGTCAACGCTAAGGTTTACGGGAACGCTTGTTTTGAAAGCGTAATACACCAAAGCTTTCATCTGCGTCCAGATTTGCGTGTCTAGGGTACGAACAGGTTCCAACACTGCCTTGCCAACTATGTTTCGAGCGATAGCAACGTAGGCTACTGGCAAAACCAGGACCGGTAGATACTGCCACCAATTAGCGCGCACTCCTCCCCAGCCGCATTTCAGACCGTGACAACAAGCCATCGCCCCAATCGTAACCGCTCCCACCGATTTCGTCAGAAGCGACATAGCCGCCGCGCAGAACGCCACGATGTACCAGGCTGTGGTGCCGGCAAGATGTCGCAGAAAGGCTATGCAAGCTATCAGTAGAAAGGACGCCATCAACAGCTCCGACCTGCTGCTCACATAGTTTGCCGCCTCGGAGTTTATCGGATGTACGGCGAACAATAGACCTGATCCTGCTGCCAGCATCCGCTTCCCTGTGAGCTGCAACATCAAAACAAAAACTAGGCTTGCGTTAAGAGCGTGAAGCAGAACGTTCGTCAGATGGAACGCGCGCGCATCGAGACCACTTTGTTCGAAGTTCAAGGCGTAGGTAGCCAGCAACACTGGCCTATACATCGCGTTTTTCGTGTCTACTGAAAAAGTGGACGGATCTACGAAGAATCGCGGCAGATTTGCCAACGACCGAATGTGTGGATTACGGACTAACGAGTGATAATCGTCGTAGTGGAATCCGTTATTCGAGCTTTCCCAATAGAGCGCTATCGCAACGACAAGAATAAAGATAGCAATAGCGAACGAGCGCAGCACCTTGTAGGCTCACTCCCCTACGACACTTTCGATTTCCACAAAGTCGCGTTGAGAGTCACTCCACATGAAACAGGTGCGGCCCGCCACATCTCCGTTATACACGGAAATAACGAGATAACCGACGTCAGGATACGCCGGCTCGTCCCCAAACAACGCCCGTCCCTTGTCCTCTTCAGAAAAATACGCCTCTGTGTTAACGTGAGAGTGATAAATTCCCAGCAGCCGGCCTCCCTTGGACTCAGCATTCGAGACGATATCGTATAGCTTTTGCGGATCGATGTAATAGGCAATTCGAGAATCGCGGGGATAACTCTTCGGATCGTGTGCGTGGAGGCGATCTTGTATGTTCTCGCAGGGATGCACCTCAACGCCAGCGGGTCCCACCGTCAGCAAACCACAGCACTCCGATGGGTACTCCTCCCGCGCATGGCCATTGATGGTCTCAATGACCGGTCGGCTCACAGTAAACACGATTACCTTCCTTCAGGATATCGAAGCATCAAGTGCCGACCTCCACATGGGCGTGGTCATATACTTATCGCCCCCATCACAGAACACGGTCACCACCACACCGTCGCTAAGTTGCTTGGCCACTTCGACCGCTCCCCAGTAAGCGGCGCCTGAAGATTGCCCAACAAGCACCCCCAAACGCCTCGGAAGGTCCAATGTAACGTCGTAAGCTGCCTCGGTAGTGGCAGTTATTTTGTCGTCCAGCCAATCTTTGTTGTAGATCCCTGGAACAATGGAACTATCCATATGCTTGAGTCCCTCGATGCCGTGGAACTCTTCCGGCTCCACGGCGACTATCCGGATGTCTGGATTGAATAATTTCAACCCGCGGCCAGTACCCATCACCGTCCCGCTAGTGCCTATAGTGGCAACGAAATGCGTTACCGCACCACTTGTCTGGCGCCAGATCTCAACGGCGGTGGTGTCGCGGTGGGCTTTCCAATTGGACGGGTTGTTGTATTGATCCGGTTTGAAGTAGCTGTCCGCGTTTTCCTCGAAAATCCGTCGGGCCTCCAGAATGGCTCCATCCGAGAGTTCGGCCGGATCGGTAAGCACCACCTGTGCTCCGTATGCTGAGAGGATGGCCTTGCGTTCCTGACTGACATTAGCAGGCATCGCCAGGAGCACCGGGTATCCTTTGGCGGCACCAATCATGGCGTAAGCAATCCCAGTGTTTCCTGACGTGGAGTCTAAGATTGTTTTGCCCCGTATCAGATCCCCCGACTTTTCCCCATCCTCTATCATGCGCAATGCAGGACGGTCTTTTACAGAGCCTCCCGGATTGAAGAATTCCAGTTTGGCATACACTTCCACGGCGGCAGGGATGGCTGGGTCGTGCAATCGAAGTAACGGGGTGTTCCCAATGCCTTCGAGAATGGAGACGGGTCGTCCTACCATCTCCGAGACTTCCGGGGTTACGCTTGCCTGTTTGTTGTTGCTCAATCCTCGTGGACGCACTCTGGGGACTGTTGCGTTTTGGTCCAGACTTCAACTAACGGCGGAATTGTCGATCGTTTGCCTACTGAGCACGGGGATTAACGGCACTGCTCGATCGGAGATCTACCGAATATATCCGGCTGCTTTTTGGGTGTCAAACAGCCCCTTAACCCTGCTTGACACTTGCAAATGCGACTCATATCTTCCACAGTCTCTTTAACTGTTGTATTTGGACGCCGAAATCAGCACTTCCTCTCCACACCCCTACCGTACCGTCTGCAATGTTTGATCATGCCTGAACCGATAGAAAGCTTGGGAGACTGGCAGCGCACCCACGACTGCGGCACGCTTAAAGAGGAAGATATTGGCGCGACGGTAACGTTGATGGGATGGGCAGGCAAACGCCGAGACCACGGGGGAGTGATTTTTATCGACCTTCGCGATCGCTATGGTATCACCCAAGTGGTTTTTAACCCCCAACACGACCTCGAATCCCACGCAAAGGCGGAATCACTACGCAGCGAGTACGTATTGGCCGTGCGGGGCGTTGTAGAATCCCGACCGGAAGGAATGGTCAACCGAAAGCTGCCTACCGGAACGGTCGAGGTGAACTGCCATGCCGTGCGAATACTCAACACAGCCTTGCCGCCAGTTTTCCAACTCGAGGAAGATCCCGACGTAGGCGAAGAAACCCGGCTCAAATATCGGTTTCTCGATCTGCGTAGAAGCCCCATGCAGTACAATCTGAAATTGCGTCACCGTTCGTACCAAATCACCAGGAGAGTGCTGGACGAACTTGGCTTCTTGGAAGTAGAGACCCCATTCCTTATCAAGAGTACGCCAGAAGGCGCACGAGACTTCCTAGTTCCAAGCCGGGTTCACCCCGGCAACTTCTTCGCCTTGCCCCAGTCGCCCCAGACCTACAAGCAGTTGTTGATGATGGCAGGGTTCGATCGGTATTTCCAGATCGTCAAGTGCTTCCGCGACGAAGACCTCCGAACAGACCGTCAACCCGAATTTACCCAGATCGACATCGAGATGTCGTTTGTGAGCGAAGGGAATGTTATGGGCGTGGCGGAGTCGGTAACTCGGACCCTGTTTCGCGAGTTGAGATCCGTCGAGTTATCGGATCCGTTTCCGCAGATGTCGTATGACGAGGCATTGCGTCGGTACGGCACAGACAAGCCTGATTTGAGGTTTGGTTTGGAGTTTGTAGATCTTGGTGATGCCGCAAAAGCTTCCGAGTTCAACGTCTTCCTGAACGTGCTTGGGGACGGTGGACAGGTAAAAGGAATTAACGTTAAGGGTGGCAATGTTTTACCTAGAAGTCAAATAGATGATCTCATCCGCTTTACTCAGGAGCAGGGGGCAAAAGGTTTGAGTTGGATTAAGCACACGGAAAACGGTTTGGAATCTTCCATAGCCAAATTCTTTCCAGACCGGTCCCGTGAACTACTGATTGAAGCGATGGCCTCTGAAGCGGGTGATTTGTTGCTATTTGTCGCCGACCAACCTACTAATGTTGCGCGTTTCCTGTCGGCCCTAAGACTCGAGCTATCGCGACGCCTGCAACTGATTGAAGAAGATGCGTGGAAACCTCTGTGGGTCACTGAGTTCCCCTTGCTGGAGCATGACCCGGATTCGGGTCGTTTTGTCGCCATGCATCACCCCTTCACGTCCCCTGTAGAAGATGATCTAAGAAATCTCGAAAACGACCCAAAGTCGGTAAGAGCCCGGGCCTATGATCTGGTTTTGAATGGAAATGAGATTGCTGGGGGGAGCATCCGAATCTTTCAGCGCAAGCTACAAAGCCAGATTTTCGAGCTTCTTGCGATTTCACCCGAAGAAGCGGAACAGAAATTTGGTTTTCTTCTGGAAGCCCTGCAGTACGGAGCGCCTCCCCACGGGGGGATAGCCTTCGGGTTCGACCGACTGGTGGCCTTGCTGGCCGGCGAAAGTTCCATCCGCGAGGTCATTGCTTTTCCCAAGACCAACAAGGCCGTCGGACTAATGGAAAAGGCACCTGGATCTGTAGATAAGGCTCAATTGCGTGAATTGGGTATCACCACCACCGTTTAACGAGCCCGCGTCCATCTTATTACAGGAGTTTTAACTTGACATCACTTTTGGGGACCGTTAGTTTTTTGACGTAACTACTGATAAATTCAGTATTTTCGTTTGGTTCGCCTCTCGAGGAGTGTCCGCTAGTAATGAGATTATGGAGGAACAATTTGATGCGTCAGTGTGTAGACCACTGTAGAAGGTTGACTGCCGTTGGATTTGCCGCCACAATGCTTTCTCTCCCTTTGGTCTTCGGTTGCGCCGGCGGCCCCTCGCAAGAGGAATTGAGCAACCTCGAAGAGCAACGCAAGGTAGTAGCGGCAGCAGAAAACAAGGTTGCCGACCTCAAAGCCGATAAAGCACGATTGGAACGTAAGCTAGCCGAGAAGAAGGCGGTGCTCAAACAAGCCAAGGAGAACCAGAAAGCAGCCAGCGCTAAATTGGGCGGCGGGAGTTAGTAAGACCATGAAGAGGTTAATAAAAATGACAAATAAGAGCTTGGTGTTTGGCCTCGCTTTGGCATTGGGTGTTTGCTTCGCAGAATCGGTCGTTGCAGAAGAAAACATGACCCGCGACCAATACAAGGCGGAGATGGCTGACCTCGATAGCCGCGTAGCTGCCGCACAAGCCGCGATTGGTCGACTGGAAAGCCAGATTGCAATGCTCAACAGCGACTTAGATGCCATCGATGCGGATGCTGCCGCCGTACGTGCCAAAACGCTGAGCATGCTGGGTGTGACCGAACATGAATTCAAAACAGCCGAAAAGAATTTGCGGTCGATCTTGAGTCAATTGGAAGGTCTCTCAGCCTTGGCTCCCGAAGAGAGCTTTCATCGGCGCAGCGAACTGGACGATATCCAAGCCCGTTTAGCCATCATAAAGAAACTCAAGTTATCAGCCCATCCCGATATCGCTCACTTGATTGCCAGGGTTGACGGCATGTTGAGCGACATACTCAGCAATATGCCGCGTCATATGAGTGTCGACTATACAGTTGCCCGCGGCGATAACTTGTGGAACATTGCCAAGAAAGACGAGATCTACGCTGACCCTTATATGTGGCCTAGGATTTACCGCGCCAATCGTGAGAACATCAAACACCCAGACCTGATCTATCCGCAGCAGACATTGTCGGTTCCCTTCGGTGTTTCGGAGAATCAGTACCTAGTTACCCGAGGAGACTTTCTGTCCAAAATCGCAGCAGCAGTTTACAACGATCCAACCAAGTGGCACAAGATTTATCAAGCCAACAAAGAGCAAATAGTCGAACCCAACATAGTCTTTCCAGCTCAAGTATTTGACGTGCCAGCAAACTGATAGGGAGCGCCACAACCGCACTTTGAACCCAATTAAATAACTGATTTACATGTCTTGGGCTTGATCCCCACTTGGGTATCAAGCCCTTTTTGTATTTCGAGGTACTCAGAATCACTTGGATACCCGTAATAGCGTGTCAATCGCAAGAATTGACCCGCTTATGTTGTTTGGAACCAACGACAAAAACCTGATTCTCATTGAGAAGAACTATGGCGTCTCGCTTGTTGCACGAGGTGACCGCATCCTTCTTAACGGCCCCGCAGAATCGATTCGCAACGCCAGCGGATTGATTGAGCAATTGGTTGCTCGCTTGCGGACCACCCCCGTCGTGGACGAAGCAGAATTGCGGTCCATAATCGAAAGTGACAATCCTCACATCAACACACACGGCCGTCTGTGTGACGCGAACGGTGTAGTGCAAACCTATAAGGGATCAGTTAAAGCACGCACTGACGGACAATCCAGGTACCTGAAGGCTGTTTCCCACCTCGATATCGTCTTTGCCATCGGCCCCGCGGGCACGGGCAAAACCTTTTTGGCGGTCGCAATAGCCGTAGCGGCTTTAAAAATGAAAAGAGTCTCACGGATCGTCCTAGTGAGACCGGCAGTCGAGGCAGGTGAACGACTCGGATTCTTGCCTGGCGCACTGGAGGACAAGGTAGATCCGTATCTTCGGCCCCTGTATGACGCGCTGCAGAACCTTCTCGAGCCCGAGCGCCTGCGTCGATTTCAGGATATGAAGATCATTGAGGTCGCACCGTTGGCATATATGCGCGGCCGGACCCTCGACGACGCTTTCATCATTTTGGACGAAGCCCAAAATACCACTCCCCAGCAAATGAAGATGTTCCTGACGCGCCTGGGTAGCGGATCGAAAGCGGTGATCACTGGAGACATAACACAAACCGACCTCCCCGAGAGTCAACCGTCGGGCCTGATCGAGATACAGAAGATTCTGTCTGGTCATTCCGAAATAGAGTTCATACACCTGGGACAGCGGGATGTGGTACGCAATCTCCTCGTACAATCTATAATTCGCGCGTACGAACGCCACGAGAACGGCAACGCCAACCAATTCGATTCCTCAAGCACGTGAACCTGACCAAGGTCGCATATTGGTGGTCTCAACTAGGCCGTCACCACCCAAGCAGCTTGAATACTCGGGTTTGGAACAAGCGTGCCCTATTGACTTACCGAATTGTCCTTGCAGTGATCGTCGTCGGTTTCCTCACCACTTTTTCTGGCCACCAAAGACCTTACAGCATCTTCGACTTGCGACTTGGGCAAACAGCACCGAAAACAGTGCGAGCGCCATTTCTCTTCCAGGTCTCCAAGAACGAAAGGGAATTAGCGGAAGAACGCCTGAAGGCGGAGAGAGCGATTCCAACCACTGTGAAGCGCGATAACACCGTAGAATCGCTACAAATGGCTCGCTTTGATTCGGTATATCGGATCATGCTGCCAAGCATTCGCATGCTGATGGCTGACACGTTGAAACACCAACATCTGCAGCGGGCGCTACCGGACATCATCGGCTCCCTTTCGGTCGAAGCCTTGACCACCCTCATCGAGGTGCTATCAGCGGCAAGAACCCCTTACACTATGAACTTCCAGACTGCGTGCCAGCAAATCCTCGAAGATCTATATGCCGTCGGAATTGTTGGCTCAAAAACCCCATTGTTGAGCGATATCTCCAATAAAATCTTAATTGGTGCTGCTGAACTGCCACTCGACGCTATTCACAGTCTGGAGGAGCTCCAGCGGGGAGCCATGCTTCCGATGATCTCGGATTACCCATTAATCGACGAACGAGGAACTGCTGAAGCAGTACATGAGCTTATTGGGCTCTTTGTTTTTCCCAACCTGTCTGTCGACAAAGCCACCACTATGACCGCGCGGTCTGAAGTGCGGCGCGGTGTCGCCAGCATCAAACGCATCTATGCGGAAGACGACATCATCGTAGAGGGAAACGAGACCGTCACCGCATCGCATCTTGAGTCTCTGGACGCCTTGGCTAGTCGATTGGCTGAACAGGAGTTAGAGAACCCTTTGACCCGGGCTCTCCAACGCGTTTCAGCGGTGATAATCGGCGCTTTTATTGTCATCCTTTTCGGGTATTTTCTCGCAACTCGGGAAGAAGAAATCTTCAAAACTCCCGGCCCCATGCTATTGTTAGCGCTGCTCACAGTTTCAGTGGCAGCTTGTGGAGCATATATCAAAACGAACCAGCTGGACATCTACCTCGTTCCAACCGCCTTGGTTGCAATGCTGGCTACGATCCTGTTGAATCAGCAGATAGGCCTGGTATTGTCGATATTTTTGGCGCTTCAGATAGGAGCCATCTTCGGGGATTTTTTCGTTACTCTAACGTGTGCATTGACTTCGGCGGTGGCGGTTTTCTCCGTTCGCCATGTACGACATCGCAACCAGTTTTTTCGCGCCATGATCTTCCTGCCCATTTCCTACGTGTTACTTATTGCTGCTACCGATGTTTTACGGTTCGTACCACCAGAAAAGATTTACCACGACGTGTTGCCAGGCATTTTCATTGGGATCGCGGCTCCGATTTTGACCATAGGTCTGCTCCCCATCTTCGAGAGTCTGTTCAATCGCACGACCGACATAACACTGCTCGAGCTATCAGACCTCAATCGGCCTTTGCTTAGAGAGCTTGCAATACGCGCCCCAGGTACGTATACCCACAGCCTCATCATGGCTAATCTCTCGGAAAGCGCCGCTGAAGCCATCGGCGCAAGTCCGTTGTTGGCTCGAGTCGCCAGCTATTATCACGACATTGGCAAGATGATCAAACCTGAGTACTTTTCGGAGAATCAGGGCTTGCGTGGAGGTCGAAACCCGCATGATCACCTCACTCCGAACATGAGCATGTTGATCCTCGTCTCCCACGTGAAAGATGGATTGGAGATAGCCGCCGACCACGGATTGCCCAAATCGATTTCCGATCTAATACCTCAGCACCACGGCACGACTGTCATCGATTATTTCTACAACCGAGCCGTGGAACTCGGCGAAGAAAACGTCCGCAAGGACGACTTCCGCCATGTTGGCCCCAAACCTCAGAACAAGGAGGCCGGAATACTGATGCTAGCCGATTCTGTCGAGTCAGCAGTCCGTACCCTGAACGAACGCACTCCAAACCGTGTCCGACAACTGGTGAGTCGGATTGCGCAGCAGAAATTCACCGCTGGCGAACTCGATGAGTGCGAATTGACCTTGCAGGATCTCCATAGAATTGAAGAGAGTTTCATCCCCGTGCTTATGGGCACCTTGCATGGCCGAATCGAGTACCCTTGGCAGCAGGCTGCAAAAAAGGCTCGACATGGATCTAATCCAATTTGACGAAGAAATTTGTCCCGACCCGAGTATAGCGGCTTTACTGGAACCTGTGGTGGAAAGCGCGTGTGCCCGTTACAATTTAACCGAACGCGTTCAGGTGATAATCACAACCGACCGCCACATGCAATTCCTGAATTCGACTTTCAGGGATCGTTGCCAACCGACCGATGTTCTGTCGTTCGATCTCGCCAATAGTACCGATCAGATGTTTACTGCACAGGAAGATGATAACACGGCGCACGCAGAAATCTATATATCACTTGAACGGGCTAACAAGCAGGCCCAGATGCGAGACATCCCCCTGAACGCGGAATTGAGTCGACTGGTAGCGCACGGGTTGTTGCACTTAGCGGGGTATGATCACAAGACTGTCGATGACCTTCGCGTTATGGAATCTGAAACCGAACGCCTGATTAGGCATTGCGCATGCTGCGATTCCGAAGCCCAAAATTGAGACCACCTTGGTCGGTGGTGTTTCCACGAAAGGAGCTTTGAAGTATTTGGAACCTCCACAACTTATCCAACTGATAGCAGGTCTATTTTCGACGGCATTCGTTCTGCTAGTTTCTAGCTACGAAGCTACCTTCGCCGTTTTGTCACGTTCGGCGCTCGAGAAAATGTCCGAATCGGGTGTGCGGTACGCCGGATTGATGTTGAAAATCTACGAACCACGACACCGGCTTCGCCTGTTAACCAGAATTGGTGAAGCGCTCGGTATCGTCTCGCTTACTGTCTGTTTTTGGTCCCTTATACACTCTATTTTTGCAAAGTTTGATTTTGGTTCCGAGTACGGCGCCCCTTTGGCACTGCTGGTTATCCTCGGCCTGTTTTTTTTGGCTTCCAGTCCTCGAAGGTTGAGGTTCGAAGAAGATGCCGACGAGGTTAAGATTTCGCCGATCGCGCTGGCCTTTCTTTTCATCCACATAATATTGTTACCCCTGACCAACCTGCTGGACCGCCTCGCCGTCGGTGACTCGACTCCTGAGGACTTCCGGGCCGAGAAAGAAGAAGAGTTGCGCAGTATCGTGGAAAGCGAAAGCGAGACCGGGGTCATCGAGGAAGGCGAAAAGGATATGATCCAAGGCGTATTCGGTTTTCATGACCGCATTGCTCGAGAAGTTATGGTACCACGGGTAGATATCACCGCTTTCGACGACTCTTCCACCCTTGGGGAACTTTTTGATCTGATTGGACGTTCAGGCCATTCAAGGGTACCACTGTACAGAGAAACGCTGGATAACATCCGAGGTGTAGTTTTTGCCCGTGACCTCTTGCAGCTGTTCATAAACGACAACCGACCTGATCTCGAATCCCCATTATCAGCCGTACTGAAAGAAGACGAGCGAGGCACTATTCATGCCGATTTCGTACACGAGCCATACTATGTTCCAGAAATGAAGAAAATCGACGAGGTTTTGGAAGACTTCCGCTACGAAAAGAAACAACTCGCTATCGTTATAGACGAATATGGTGGAACCGCAGGGCTGTTGACAACAGAGGATTTGGTGGAAGAGATCGTCGGCGAGATCCAAGACGAATCCGACGACGAAGAGGAACTTGTGCAGTGGGAGAAACAAAACGAGGTGTTGGTGGCCAATGCTCGCATTAACATCGAGGATCTAAACGAAACTCTTGAAGCGGATCTACCGAACGAAGGTTTCGAAACGTTGGCGGGCTTCGTATTCGATCACCTTGGCAACATCCCCAAGGCAGGGGAAACCTTTCAGGTTGGCGCCCTCGAAATGACGGTTCTTGACGTCGACGGTCAAAGGATAACCAAAGTGCGCATCAAGCGACTTGCAACGGTCGCGGAACATTCCGCCTGATAGAAACAAAGAGCACGGGAATCTTGCGTCCTTTTGTGATGGAAATTATATTCTGAACTGAGTTGCGGGGTGGAGCAGTCTGGTAGCTCGTTGGGCTCATAACCCAAAGGTCGCCAGTTCGAATCTGGCCCCCGCTACCAACTAATAACCTCCGATTCTTGTAAGAGTCGGAGGTTTTTTGTTGATTTTTGCGGAAATCCTCTCTGTTAGAGAGTGCATAAATGCTCTGAAAGCCGTTTTTCTTGCTGCTCAATTCGCTCTCGGTAATCCACGAACATCCACCGACATAATTGACAATCTGCGGTTATTTGAGCCATTTTGAGGGTGCATATAAGGGTGTATATCCATTAGGACACTAATTGCGGCACCCGCTCGGTCAGACACATGTGATCTCAGATTGGCATCGCGAGTGGCATTGCCAACATTTACAGTTCCCTACCCAACATTGTTGCCTCCAAGTTGGAGTGTGATAAGGAGGGTTGGCAACCCCTAAAATACACTCCTCGCGAGGCGGCAATAACCTTTCACTTTTTGCAGAGATCTACGGACTCAACCTGGTCTATTAACCTTAGCGATAGGAAACTATTACCCAAGATGAAAGTCGTGATACTATGCGGTGGCCAGGGGACCCGGCTGCGAGAAGAGA
>CAYNZV010000113.1:0-10975 GCA_964401715.1 uncultured Gemmatimonadaceae bacterium
TAGGAGATCCAAATGCAAATCAGCTACGGTACGGTAGGGTTCAGGCACCGCACTCTCGAAGCGGCACTCGCGGCCGCGGCTACGGCCGGGTACACGCACGTGGAGATTTCCAGCGATGAGCACCTCGGTACGATTCCGACAAGCCCGGAATTGGAGCGGTTGCGCAAGTACGTGCGTCAATGTGGGCTGTCGGTTGGTACGGTGCACGGTCCTATGCGGAAAAACGTGCTGGGCGCACCTGATGAGGAGTGGCGCACCGAAAAGGTCGGAGTGTTGAGCGACTATCTGCGTCTCTCCGGCGAACTCGGCGCCACCGGCATGGTCATTCACCCGGTGCCCAATCCGACGTTCGTTGAGAACCACAGTCGTCCCGAGCTCACGCAGATCATGATCGATGCAACCCGCCGCTCGCTCGATGAACTGGTGCCGGTCGCAAACACGACAGGGGTGCGGATGCTGCTGGAGAATCTGCCCTATCACTGCCACTATCCGTTTCTGACGATGACCGAACTACGAGCTCTCGTGGAGCCGTACCCCGAGGCGGCTGTAGGACTCGTAATAGATACCGGGCATGCCTGGACGCTAGGTAATGATCCGGCGGCAGAGATCCTCACCGCCGACGAACGACTGTGGGGGACACACCTGCAGGATGTGGACGGCGAGGATCCGCAGGACAATCACTGGGCCCCGACCCAGGGCGACCTAGACTGGAAGGCGATCCGACAAGCACTCCTGGATGTCTCCTACCGCGGCTTCTGGACCTTCGAGGTAATCACTCCGCGTCGCGGCGAGTCGGACAATGAGCTTGCGCACCTCACCTACGACGTCGCCAGTGCGCTTGGCCTGTATCCACCCGCGGGGTCCCCTATCTCCGGTTTGTGAACCCCAGAGCGTTTCCCCGCGACCCAACCCTTGGCAACTTCGTTCTGTCGCGGACGCTCTGCCACTATCACGGCTCATTGTCCAGGTAATCCATGCCTGGGCTCCGTACAACGCGGCTCGGTGGGAACGAAGCGAGAAACGCCAGGTTGCTTTCGCAGAGGCTGCGGCGGTGCCATTTCGCCCAGAGCCGTGCCGGCATGTCGGCCTCTGAGTTGGGATCCAACTCGAGCACTTCGCGATCGTACTCAGAGCGAGCGCACATACTCGAGCTCTTCCTCCAGATCCTGCTCTGACTGGAAGTGCTCCAGCAACAGCGTGGCGCCCAGCGCCTTGATGGCCGAGTGAAGGCCCTCCGGCAGACCGTCCTTGCCGAGCGTCATGTGGGTGTCGTCTCGTCCCACGTTCGTCCCGAGGTCGTTGCCGTTCCAATGGACGTGGCGCAGCGTATCCGCATCTTCCAGGTATTCCCGCATCACCGCCTCCCGCGCCTCTCCTTCAGGCTGAATCTGTGCGAAGGTGCACGCATGGCTGCTGTCCAGACAACGGAACACGTTGGGCCGATCCACGTCTTTCTGGATCTGAATCCACTCCTCCGGCCCCGTCGCGAAGTAGTCTGGCTCGGCATCTCGATTGGCCTCCGCTGCGCCCACGCTATCGGGCACCGTCGTCCAGTAGGCCCGATTGTTCTCGACCACTACTTCCAGACCATGGCCCGCCGCCACATCGGCGATTTCTCTAATCGCATCGATCAACCGATCGTAGTTCCCCTTCAGCATATGCGTATCGTAGACCCAGATCTTGGGAGACGCGTGCATGTTGATCTTGCGCAGGCTCGGGAATCGATGGACAGCTTCTTCCACATAGCGCCTGATAGCATCGATCGAGTCACTCCTGCGCGCGTCGTCCACATCCGCGATGCTGTAACGCCCATCCATACCCGAAAACGGCGCATGGGCAGTCACCACCAAATCCGCGACGCCGTTCACCTCATCCGTCAGGATGGTTGGGGCCTCCGCGCCCAGCCCGAATCGCTCCATCATCTCGCGCCCAGCGCTGCACGGAACCAAGAGCGGATATAGCGTGCCGTAGCCATTTTTCATTCCAACTGCCCCCAGAGAAACTCGCAACGATGGCCCCGGGCTCATTTGCCCGCTGCCTACCGCCGTTCTGTTCTTCTAAAGCTCGTCAAGTATTCCCTCGTGCCAAGTCCCCTCCAGACCCCTTGAACCGTTTCGGGTTCGTCTCTTCGAGTCGTAAGGCATCCTCTTCCCAGAAGTATAGGCCAAATAAAGACCATTATCGATAGTTGCACGGAGGGGCCGAGGCAGTTTATGGGTGGCTATGGGACGCCCGCGAAGCGCTAGTGCGGATATGATTTTGTCGCCTGAACGTACCTTTTATGCAGCCGCTAAAATCAGGTAGACACACCTCAAGCCCAACCTCAAGACTATGAATGTGGTGCAGCCGCCCGCACCGAGATTTACGAACGTCTTCTAGGCATCTACTTCGTCGACCGGTCGCGATCCGAGTTCATAATAGGGACGCGGATCTTCCAGGTGTCTGCTGGCCGCGTCGTCCAGATTGCATAGCCAGTGCCAGGTGCGTCTGCGACGCACGCGCTCGCGGTAGGATTCTACTCCGCCCATATAGGGCAGCTTGGCGTCCTCTTTGTAGACTGGGGCCTGCTCGGAATAGATGAGCCAGTCGCGCCGTGGAGGCGCCTGACGAAAGTATGAGTACTTGATCATGCTTCGGGGGTTGTGGCTCAGCTTGGGGCCGGCGCGGTGCCAGATGCCGTAGCGCGTCGCGACGATCGTGCCGGCCTGCACCGTGAGGGCGACCTGGCCGGCGATGTCGTTGTAGTGGGCGATCGCCTCGCGGTCGACGGCGCGACAGTGAGAGCCGGGCAGGATGAAGGTGGGGCCATCCTCCAGCGCCACGTCGCGCGGATAGTAATAACACTGAACTTCAGTTATTTCGCAGCCACTGCCGGAGAGGCCGTCGGAGTGCCAGGTCTGTCCTACAAAGGGCTCGCTGAAGAGGTGGTGGTGAGCCCCGGTGGGAACCCGGAAATTCTCGCCCAACAGGGAGCGGATGACGCCGGCGGCCTGCGGGTGCAGCAGCACCTGGCGGATGAACTCAGGATCTTGCGCCAGGCCGTCGGCGCGGCCCGCGGGGAAGTCGGCGCAGACACTGTTGTAATCTTCATCGACGATGCCTTCGAGGACGACGTAGCCGTTGGCGATGAACTCCATCACATCGTCGTCGGTCATGGTGGGTTGGATGTTCGCCATGGTATATTACCTCAGATCCACTTTTCCAGGATAAACTCGTAGCCGATGTAGTCGTTCTCTACTTCGCGGTACTCGTAAAGCTTGGCGATGGGAAATTGCACGATGCGCCAGCCGTCGGCGATAGCCTCCAATACCGAGTCATACGGCGGGTCTTGTGTGGGAAGTTGGGGGGCGTGGGGTTGAGTGGGGTCGTAGAGGACCCAGGCGGCAATCGGGGAGCGCATGTTCGTGGATTGAGAGCTCAAGTAGAGGATTGCCTGGCGACGGTTGGTGGTCAGTTCTTCCAACTGGTCGAAGTCTGCTATAGTGAAGGTGCTGGATTGGAGCTTGATGCGGCTAGCTTCGATCCACTGTTGGACGGGGGTCTTCATTCGGAGGCCTCGGAGGAATTGACGTCGTGCTCTGGTTGGTGTTGGACGACGTGGCTGATCCAGTGTCGCTGCAAACCTGCCGAGATCAATGCACTCGGAGTCATGACACCCCCTCGAAGTAGGCGTCCTCCCCGTCGGGAAACTCGCGCACGGGTGCGTTGCTGGCACCGGAAGCGGGCCAATCAGGGGGCCACGTCTTGCGCCGCTCGAATTCCTCGGCGCTCACCAGGTGGTTGGGATCCTCGGCCCGGTGAGTGAAGAGCAGACCATCCAGGTGGTCATGCTCGTGGTGGTAGAGGTGGGCCTCCCAACCCCTGAGCTCCCGGCTCAGGGTTGCTCCACACCCGTCCAGACCAGTAACCGTCACTCCTGCCGGACGGCCGATGTAGGCCTTCATGCCCGGCACGCTCAGACAACCCTCCCAGGTCCAGAGCCACTTCTCGGTCGTCGCACTGATGACCGGGTTGATCCAGGTAACCAGCGAGCGCGTCGAGGGATCGCGCATCAGGAAGAAGCGTTGGAACCAGCCGAGCTGCGGCGCCGCGATGCCGTTGGCGCGGTGGTGTTTGAGACCGAACTGTAGCAGGCGCAGCTTCTCCTGGAAATTTGGTGTCGGGATCTCCGCCGGATCTACCGGCGCGCAAGGCTGCGCCAGGCGTGGGTCACCGATTAACAACAAGGCTGGCAGGGCTTCGGTACGGGTGCTCACGTTTTCCGCTACGCTTGTTTTCGCGTTGGACATCTCGTCGTGACCATCCATCAGCTGAACTCCGATAAACTGAAATGCGTAGAGCTTGGCCGAGCGCATCGTGACCCGCATCCAGATGGGCCAGCCGCTCAGCGCGCCGATGCCAGGACCTCCCCATCACCAGATCCATCCCCTGCGCAACGCCGTGTCGGTCGACCGACACGGCATCCTCGAACGAGTATCCGGGCAACTGCGTGAGCGACTAGTATAGTAAGAATAAACCGTGTTTTAAAATGTGAGATCAATCGGGGGACCGGAAGGCAGCCAGGTATCCGATATGCGAGCTCGATTATGGTTCGGAAATTGGTCTCATTTGCTGTTTTCATGTCAGTGCCGCACTTGGCAAATTCCGAGTCGATCGATAACTTCGAAATAACATGCGACACCGATTCACAACAGGCCAGCGTAATCCAGGAATTCTTGCGGGCCTGATCTTCGCGGCCCTGCTGGCCGTCCTCTTCGTAACGCTACCGCTGGGACACCAGCTATTTCACGACAGTCCCGGCGAGCCCGAGGCGTGCCCGGTTCACCTGTTGGAGAGCAGCTTGTTGTTGCTGTCCATAGCGGTACTGGCACTGGTCAAACTGTTTGCGGACAGTCAACCCCGTCCGCTTTACCCCTCGCGCTTAAACCAACCGCAGGGCTTCCGCGGTTTTTTCTTCAGCAACCGAGCTCCACCCCGCTCGTGATCGCTGGCTCGTCACGCAACGACGATCGTGTCGTCGTTGCGTGACGCCAGCATATCTCCGACAAAACACATCGCTTCGATGGATCCGCGTCCGCTTGGACGTCGGCGCTGTCTGCGTTGTGCCGTTTAATTCAGCTGAACCCGACGGCATCGCCTTCGGCTCCTGACTGTAACGCAGGAGCCGAAGGGTCACAATTCTACCATTCCTCCCGCACTCTCAACGCGGAAATTCGATCATTGGAGACCAGATCATGCTACGGAATTTGTACAATGTAAGTTTGAAAACCACTCTATTTGCCTCTATCCTGATAATCGCCGGCTGCGGCGACGACAACAACCCAGTGGATCCAGATCACGGCGAAGAACATGCTGAAGCACTCGGCCTCATTATCCGCAACAGTGGCGAGGAGATTCTGCGCTACGAAAACGGCCAGGTCAGCGGTAAAATCGACGTGGGCCACGGTAAGGAGACTGCCCTGCTGTCGGTCCGTTTCATCGCCGAGGATGGAGACCTGTTCACACCTGATGCGGACGATGGTTTCACTCTCGACTGGGAGATTGCCGACGCCAAAATCGCAGAGGTAGAGTACCATGCCGAGGACGGCGCCTGGGCATTCCACATCATCGGCCTAGAAGAGGGCCAAACGACGATCAAAATCAAACTAAATCACGAGGGCCACGCCGATTTCGTATCAAAAGAAATCGAGATCCACGTAGATGAAGGTGGTCCGGGCGAGGAGCACGAAGACCACGACGATGAGGAGTAGTCGCACGGTTAAAGCCCTGAGCGGCTGGGCCCGGCTGACGGCGATTGGATTGCTGTGTCTGACGCCGTCCGCCGTGGCCAGCCAGATCGGTGCTCTCTCCGGCCGAGTGCTTGACTCCGAGAGTGGAGCCTCGGTAGGCTGGGCCAACGTGGTGGTCGAGGAACTCGACCGCATGCGTGCGAGCGCGGAAGACGGGACCTTTTTCTTTGCGGCTCTACCGCCGGGGGATTACGTAGTGCAAATCTTCCGCATCGGCTACCACGATGCCCGCTTCAAGGTACAGGTGATGCCCGGCGATACGACCCACGTGGATCTGGAGTTGGGCCACGAACCTCTGGAGGTGGGGACCACAGTGGTAAAGGCGGCGCCAGACCGTCTCATTTCACCTTTGGAGGAACCCGAGGTGGTGTTCAGCGGCAGCAAGCTGCGCCAGAACCTCAGCCGCACAATCGCCGAGACCATCGATTATGAGCCCGGGATCGCACAACGGTCCATGGGGCCGGCGCCTTCGCGACCGGTGATGCGGGGCCTAGGGGGCGACCGGCTCCTTGTGCTCGAGGATGGGGAGCGCACCGGCGATCTGTCGGAGACCTCCTCGGACCACGCGGTGGCAATCGAGCCGATGACCACCGAGCGAATCGAGGTTGTGCGGGGTCCGGAGACCTTGTTATACGGCTCCAACGCCCTGGCAGGGGTGGTCAATGTGGTGCGGGGATTGGTGCCGGCCGAGCGCCCGCATCGCTGGAGCGGGTCACTGTCCTGGCAGGTCGAGAGCGTCAATGCGGGAGTTTCGGCCGGCCTGGCGTACGAGCAACCTTTGGGACCGCTGGCCCTGCGTTTCGACAGCAGCCTGCGAGACGCCGACGATATTTCGACACCTCGGGGCTCACTCGCCAACACCAGTATTCGCACCGGCAACGGATCGGCTGGCCTGAGCCTGGTGCGTCCCTGGGGTTATTTAGGTGTAGCCGGTAGCCTCTACGACTCCGACTACGGCATTCCTCCCGACCCTGAAGGCGGGCACCCGCGAGGGGTATCGATCGAATTGGAACGGCAGCACCTAGAAGCACGGGGAGAGGTCCTTCACGGCCCGTCCTGGATCAAAAACATCAAGCTGCACCACGCATTCTCCCGGTACCAGCATGGCGAGTTCGAGGCCAACGGCGCCATCGGGTTGGAGTTTGGCCTGCTCAGCCACAACAGCCTGGTGCTGGCGCGGCTCAACCGAACCGGTCCCCTCAAAAATGGAGCAATCGGAATATGGTACGAGTATCGCAACTACGCCGCGGCCGGTCTCAACTTCACGCCAGCGTCTGAAGAGTACGCGGGTGCCATTTTTACCTACCAAGAGTGGGAGCTGGGTCGATGGGCTGCCAACGCCGCTCTGCGTGTCGACGCCCGCCGAGTGGAGCCCCGGTTGGAACGGGAATCTCGCACCGTCGGCCGTATCCGAACGCGGACCTTTCCGGGACTGTCCGGCGGCTTCTCTGGGCACTTGCGGGCCAGCAAAGGCCTGACCGTGGGCGCAACCGTGATGCGTACTTTCCGCGCCCCCGGCACCGAAGATCTGTTCTCCGAAGGGCCGCATCTGGCTGCCTATTCTTACGAGGTGGGAAATAGCGAGCTGGAAAGCGAGCGCGGGCTGGGTTTGGAGCTATTCGCCGACTACCACCATACCCGCGGCCATCTTCATCTGGCCACCTTTCGCAACGATATCGACGGGTACATCTTTCCCAAGAACAGTGGCCAGCCCAGCTTGCGACGCGCCGATCTCTTCCTGTACCAGATGGTGGGGAAACGGGTGCTGATGTATGGAGCCGAAGGGGCCTTCGACTGGCATCTGGCGCGGCGTTTTAAAACCACCGGTACGGTCAGCTTCGTTCGCGGCCAACTCACCGACGACAACGAACCACTTCCACGACTGCCTCCGCTGCAAAGCCGCGTCGGCTTGACTTGGGAGCCGACCACGGCGTTGAGCGGTACCTTCTCCCTCAGGATGGCCACGGACCAGGACCGTGCCGGCAAGTTTGAAAAGCCAACTGACGGGTACTCAGCAGTGGATCTATCGGCCCAGTATCATCGACACTGGCGCGGTCAACTACACACCCTCTCTTTGACAGTAGAAAACGCCACCGATGCGGTCTACCGCAAACATCTAAACCGGGTCAAGGAGATCTTGCCCGAGCCGGGACGCAACCTGCGCCTACTTCACAAAACGTACTTTTAAGGGGATCTAATTTCTAAATCAGGCATGCGCTTCGTTAAATGGCCAACGTCCTGCATAGGCGCGCGACCCCGAGCGGCCGGAGCATACCATGGTTGGGCATTTCTTATTCACCCACCACCCTGAACGTGTTGCCATGGGGCAGGTGTTGAGCTCGAAGTCCCTCAAAAGTCTGGTTGATGTATCTGGTCAAGGTTACCATGCCGGGTTCCTCAGATGTCCCGTAATTAACTCTGATGACGAGAGGTGATGAATCTGCCACGTGTTGGATGCCCGACCAGTAGCATCAGCCGTCATCACAGACAATCGAGCAATAACAGACCATTGCCTGATATATCGGAACGTCGCAACCACGCGTGCCAATGCCAATCCGCGCAACTATCTGGGAACCATCACCCATGACCTATACCAATGGCTCTCCGATGCTCTCACATCGCTGGGCCACCAGACAGACGAACGTCTCCAGGGGCACGGGTTCAATATTGTGGCCACCAACCGGTTTATCTCGAAGACTCCGCATGGCATAAAAACCCCCGGCTCACCTGAGCTAAACGAGAGCTATCTGACGTTTCATAGCGGACGACCATTCCTTATTATCAAAGAGAATCGAGTTCAATCTAAACCCCAACAGATTTAAAATGTGAAATACCAGATTTAATGGTGAGACGCAATACCGAGGCATGTTAAGGAGTATAGCGCTTTGAAAGACAAACGAAACCACTGAGAACACTGAGGAGTAGAATTCTGCAGTGATTGCCGGAATATCTAGAATTGAGGAAGGTATCAAATGGTAGAGCCTATCGCACTGACAAACCGAAAGCAGCTGTTCATTGACAGCAGATGGTTTGCCAAGAGCCACGGAGTCGCTCTGCGCGTCAATCCACCGAAGAAGGCTGATATGGTGTTTGTCCCGGAAAAACCCTGGGAAGGCGAGATATCTCCCTATTCAAACATCGTTGAGCACGATGGCATCTACAAGATGTGGTACCTCGGGCATCGCGTGGATGCGAGCAACAAAAAACCCGGAGATCCACTCTGCACCTGCTATGCGGAAAGCACCAATGGGATAGACTGGGAGCGGCCGAACCTTGGCTTGTTTTCTTTCGAGGGCGTTGTAGACACCAACATAGTCATGCCAGGTACCAGTCCTTTCGTCATGATCGATCCCAATGGTCCAGATGAACACCGGTACAAGTCACTATCATCGGTGAAAGAAACGGATCGGTGGTCACAGACAGAAGGATGCATAGGGAGCGCGTACGCGTATCTGGAAAGCGAAGAACGCTGGGTAGAGAAAACCAGAGAAGAAGGGGGAAGAGGATACAAAGAGCTCTACCTGTGTACCAGTGCCGATGGCCTGCGTTGGAACGTCCATCATCCGGGCGCCCTGCCGTTCTACCACGATTCCCACAATCAAGTGGGATACGATACGAGGCTGCGGAAATACGTTGCTTATGTTCGCTGGCACCAAAAGGGGCGTGCCGTATCGAGAACGGAATTCGATGATCCTATTGTGCTACCTTGGCCATTCAGGGACAACCCGAAAGCAGAGCGAGGACCTGGGAACTCGAGAGCACGAGTAGGGGATGAGATGCAGGTCGTGCTGGACCGTGACGAAGCAGATCCGGTGGATACGGATCTGTACACACCCGGGGTCCACCAATATCCCTGGGCAGCGGATGCCTATTTTGCGTTTACCACCCCGTACAGGCACTATCCGGTGGGAGACACAACTGATACTACAATGCGGGGAAAGGACGAACGGGGACGATACCACAACGACGGGCCGGTAGACGTCCAGCTGGCAGTCAGTCGCGATGGAATCGACTTCTCGCGGCCCGATAGAAAGCCATACCTTGGCCTGGGCATCGAGGGCAGTCATGACGGGGGGCAGGTGTACATGATGCATGGCATGCTCAGGAAAGGTGATGAGATCTGGCAATACTACGTAGGCTCGCCGGTTACTCATGGAGTCGAATCAGCCCAGAAGTCGAGTGGCATTCGTCGAGTAGTCCAGCGCCTGGACGGATTCATGTCTGCCGATGCAGATTACACTGGAGCATATTTCACTACACCCCTACTAACCTTTACCGGTAGCGAATTGACAATCAACGTAGATTGCTCCGCTATGGGCGAAGTGTGGGTGGAAATCCGAGACGACTGGAACCATCCCATCCCGGGCTATTCGCTAGACGAGGCAATCAGTATCGACCGGAACCACATTGCGGCAAAAGTGAGGTGGCAAGACAGAGATTCGGTTGAACCCCTAACCGGTCGCCCCGTAAGACTTCATTTCAAGTTGCGGGCATGCAAGTTGTATGCGTTTCAGTTCATCTAAAAGGCCATGGTGGTAAGAATGGAGAAACTGCTGGTAGTAAGGCATGGAGAGAGAGAAGACACAGATCCTGCTTGGCGGAGTACGGCGGCAAGACCGTTTGATCCTGGATTGACCGACAAGGGCCGATCGCAGGCAATGCGATCGGCCCAACGACTGACAGCGGACAAGATCACTAGGATCTACTCGTCACCCTACGTCAGAGCGCTGGAAACAGCGGACTGCATAGCCGAAGTAACGAAGTCGCAGATCCGGCTGGAGTCAGGCCTCGGTGAGATGCTATGCCCGGACTGGTTTCCGTCGGCTCCGGAGATCCTTCCCGTGGCCCAGTTGCAGGAACGCTTCCCGCGGGTAGATCGCACCTACGATTCGATGGTCGCGCCGGTTTACCCAGAGAATCGACAGGAACTGAACGCGCGGACAAACCGAGTAATAGAGCGCCTGGTGGGCGAAGAACGAGGAAGTGTTGTGATCGTAGGACATGGCGCCACAGTACAGAGCTTCGTCACGTGTCTTACCGGAAATGAAAGTAACACTGTCGTCGAGTTGGCCAGCCTGACCGAACTGACATGGGATGGAAAAGCGTGGCTTCTGGCACGCGAGGGTGATACTTCACATTTGGATGAGTGACCTCCCTATTTGCCTTATTTGGATCCACACGAGCTG
>CAYNZV010000113.1:11075-12713 GCA_964401715.1 uncultured Gemmatimonadaceae bacterium
GGCGTCGAGAATGCGATCGAACAGGCCAGGTTAGGGGTGTAGCGAACGCTGGTTCCGCGACGAATAGTCTGCACCGCATGGTTACATCGCCCCATGGATTCCATGAAAACATCGGCTCGTGATCCCGTCACAATTTTTCCCCTACTACATAGTTTGCGCCCCCTTGCACCTTTCCACTTTCGTAATACTCAATCCACTTACCTTGTCCTCCTCTCCTCCAAAATCCTTCTCTTCTTTTAATTTCGTTTTTCCCATAGATGACAACCACTCCCCTCCATTTACCATCTTCGTAGATAACAATGGCAAAGAAGAAGCCCCCAGCTAACCCGAGTTAACTGAGGGCTGTCTGTCTTTTTATGTAGGTTGTCGCACGACAGCATTGTGATGCCCAGACCGGCACTTGGAAGATGCAAGAATCATCAGAGCCTCAGCTTGCATTTCGCATCTTCTATGATACCTGTCCGACTCATAGCCTCAAAGTGGCAGAAACGATAGTGACCCTTAATTCTACAACTTCAATATATTCACCTCTTCAACAATGCCCTATCTAAGCTGCCTGAACTGTTACACTCTTTGACCATCCTGGCGAATCTCCCCTTATCACTATTTTGAAGAATCTCTCTATACCTGTGGCGACGATTAACTGATGAATTACTTGCCTGCACCACTAAATGAAAACACGCATCCTGTCTCAACCCCAAAATACTTCGCCAACTCCCCGAACGACCCCAAATCCCGCACTCATCGTCTATACCGCCTAACTCATTCTTTAACAACTCAATTGCTACCTCTACTTCCTCATCCTCATTCGCCGGATGCACTCTGTCAAAATGCTTCGCCAGATCACCTAAATCCCCTCCCCCTTCCTTGTATTCCTTTAATATGCCTTCAAAGACTCCGATATATCTGTTTGCCCTCTCTGCGACCGCGGCCTCCGACCACGGCCCCACCACGTCTTCTTCCATTACTTCCTCTTCCTCTTCCTCTTCCTCTGGAACCAGACCCTCAGTCGCTGCAGCTACGGCCGCGTCAATACGTGCCTGCACCTCTTCCTCTGGAACCATGCCCTCGCTCGTTGCTGCCGGTACATCCGCGATAACCAATACTTCAAATTCTGGATCGTTAATAACGACTTTGCCCTTAGCCGGCCTGTACCCACGACCCGAATAGGTTGCACCGCGGCAGACAAATTCGCCGTCAAATTTTTGTACCGAACCTAACAAATGGATTGGAGAAACTTGTCGTGGTCCGGTCATTCGACAGATCGCACCTGCCAACCTGTTTTCATCTGTTGGCATGACGGCATTTTCCGGAATTTCACCCTCAAACAGCACCCATTCCTGGGCCTCGGCGAAATTACTCATGCCCAACACGGCCATAAAGAAGAATAAGCCGATTAATTTCAAAATAGATACTCCTTATTTAGAGGTTGAATGTCGGCAGAGACACTGACATAGCAAAATATACGGCCCAAAGGAAAGAAACATAGTGACCAAGATCACTAAGGTTAAAAATCGGTCATCGCACGTGTCAGGACGCCTTCAAAATCAAAAAAACCCTGAACACGCCCTAGTAGATAGGGGAAAAACATTAGAACCCTTTCTGTGAAAAGTTTCCAGCCTACAGCGCCCCAGGTCT
>CAYNZV010000114.1:0-12710 GCA_964401715.1 uncultured Gemmatimonadaceae bacterium
AAGAAGCTCAGATGCGAACCGGAATAGGTATTATTGTTCCGACTTTTAGAGAAAAACGGGGACACCCCGTTCTCTTGGCGGCCCGGTACCGCAAGGATATCCTGATGTTGGCAGATGACGGAGGTCTCAACAAGGTCACCCGGGGGCATCCAAAAGACACCTTGGAAGTTCCGGTTGCAGCGGCAGCGATACTGGAGGACTTCGATACTCCGCGAGACTACCAACGGGTGTTGGCAGAGTTTGGTAGGTCGAACGATGGATGATGTAATCGGCGCTGTAGCAGAGTTAGCTGATAGGCGGGAAAAGGCGGCATTAGCCTCGCTGATATGGAGCAGCGGTTCGATTCCGATGAGCGAGCGTGCCAAGATGCTTGTTCACTCGGGAGGGAAAGTAGTGGGAACGATCGGAGGAGGGTGCCTGGAGGCCGAGATCTTGGCAGTGGCTTCGGAGGTCTTGATTGATGGAGTTGCTCGGGCGACTGAATACACCATGACAGAGAAGCAAGCGGGAGAGAGCGGACTGAACTGTGGTGGTAGTGTGCGAATTTTGACCGAATCGATAGATCCGATCGAAGATGCGCCGTTCTACGACACTGTGATGCGTACCCGCAAGGAGCGGCGAAGCTGTGTCTTGGCGACGATGGTGGGAAGGTCTGCCTCTGCTAAGCTGCTACTTGTAGACAATGGTTCAACCCATGGTGCCCTTGGAGACGCTGTTGCAGAAAAGATGGTGCGGGAGCAACTGTTGGACTTGCTGGCTGCTGATAAAGGGGTGTTGATCGATCTGCCATCCGCAGGCGTGCATAGCGAAGAGCGGGAGATTTTCGTCGAACCGTTCATGCCGGAGCCGGAGCTGTTTGTGTTTGGTGGTGGGCACGTGGGAGGCGAGATCGCCATGCTGGCGGCAAATGTCGGTTTCTCTGTTACTGTCATCGACGACCGTGAGGCATTCGCTAACTCGGCTAGACATCCTGCGGCCGATCGTTGTCTGGTGGCGACGGTTGACGAGGTGTTTTCTAGATTTGACTTTGACCAATATGCTTTCGTTGTCGCGGCCACGCGCGGACACAAGGAGGACGAAGTTGTGGTAGAAGCCGCGGTTGCTACCAGAGCGCGGTATATCGGGATGCTGGGAAGCGAACGCAAGAAGAAGGTGTTGTGGAAACGTCTGATGGAGAGAGGGATCTCCGAGGATCGGTTGCGCCAAGTGTACTCGCCGATCGGCCTAAACATAGGCGCCGATAATCCACAGGAGATCGCCGTGAGTGTAATCGCGGAATTGATCGAGGTGCGCCGTCGGAGCAAGAAGGTCTGGAAAACCAAGAATCCGGTGCCCAAGTCGTGACAAACATTGGCGTTGCCGCCTGCCAGGTGGACCATTCGAATCCCTCCCGCCGGAACGAGATTGCCACCAACACCAACCGGATGTTGGAGATGATCGACATGGCAGTGGTGGGCTACGGGCCTTTCATGCCGGTAAAGCTCATTGCTTTTCCCGAATTTGCTCATGCGGCACCCGTGTATGCCACCGCCAAGGAGCTGCTGAAACACCTTACGGTTCCCATTCCCAACGAGCACACCGAGAAGTACATTTTGAAGGCTAGGGAATTGGGCGTGTATATTCAAACCGGAAGCTTTCTGGAAGAAGATGCCAAGTGGCCGGGAAAGGTCTTCAACGCCACGTGTCTCATCGGCCCCGAGGGGATTCTTTTGAAGTACCGCAAGGTGAATCCGTGGCTTCCTTGGGAGGTCCATGCCAGTCCTCACGACCTCAAGGATTACGACGAAGAACTGTTTCCGGTAGCGGATACCCCGATCGGCCGGATCGGAGTGGCAATCTGTTACGACTGGTTTTTCCCCGAGTCGCTGCGTCAGCTCGCGGCGAACGGCGCCGAGGTTCTGATACGGGTTTCTGCCTATATGGACCCTTGGGGAGCTACGCCACCGATGGACTGGTGGACTGTGGTGAATCGGGTGCGCGCGCTAGAGAACACCTGTTACGTAGTGGCCGCCAATCAAGGAGCTACGTTGGAGCACTATGCGCCGTTCTCATGGCCCGGTGGCAGCATGATCGTCGATTATGACGGTCGCATTTTGGCACAGGCGGATCCGGGACCGGGCGAAAAGATCGTTGCATGCGCCATTGATTTGGGGACCCTGCGGTCAGAGCGGCAACGACGACGGGGGCACCTTCCCTTGGCCCACATGCGATCAGAAGCCTACCCGCTCTATAAGTCAAGCTACTTCCCACCAGGACGGTTGACATGCAGCGAGGATTGTACGGTTGATGACAACGATCGGGTCATCGGTGACGTGAAAACCCGAATAGAGAAAAAGATTGAATAAGGGCCTCGATTAAACGATGCAGATGATTTGGTGCAGGTAATCTTCATAAGAGCGTATGAGAAAATGGGGAGATTTCGGATTCCGCACTTGGCGTTAATGAATTGCATTTAATTTGTCTATTAATCTGCTATGCAAGAAGGTGTTGTGTTCTTTTGGATCGTTCGGAGAGCGGTTTCGATGTGACTCACGCGATATTGTCAGGGATTTCCAGGGCATCCAGCGTCGGATACATCGATTCTATGCAGTTGGTCGCGGAAAGGAAAGGCTGGCGGTTCGGCAGCAGCAGTAAGGTGTCGACTGAAATCGCGCTCGTCCCATGTGGTTGAGTAGGCAGCCAATTGAAACGCTATTCGCCCCGTCAAATCCGCCGCACTATTTCCAAGTTCCCCACCAAACAAACTGAAGTACAGATATCGGGCAATTTCTCGCTAAACATTACCGAAGCGGTAGATGCGTACGAGATGCTAGATGGCATGATCGAGAAAGAAACTGGCATACAGCGCACGGAACGATTCCCGTATTGGGCCGAGCTGTGGCCAGCGGCCGTCGGTTTGTCAAGATGGCTTTGCGAGCAATCTGCAGAATACCCATTTCGGTCTGTCGTGGAGCTGGGTTGTGGTCTTGGCTTGGTTGCAATAACCCTGTCACGCTTGGGTCGGTACGTGCGAGCGACAGATTTCGTTGAGGATGCTCTCGTGTTCACGGCCCACAACGGAATTGCAAATCGTGCGGCGAACAATCTGAGCGTGGCCTATCTGGATTGGAGTAACCCTGTCGGTCCGCCTGCCGATCTAATAGTTGCTTCGGATGTGGCGTATGATCGCAAGAACCACCCCTATTTGAACAGGGTTTTGCGCGGGCTATTGACGGCCGGCGGACAGCTGATCCTCAGCGATCCCCGGCGTCCGGCCGCGCGTCCTTTCATCGCTTTGCTGAAGGAAGGAGGTTATGAGCACGCCCAAGATTCGGTGAGCGTAAATTGGAAAAGCACACAGCATACGATCGACATTCATCTTTTCCAGAAGCCCTTGTGATACCTATTACCTATGCCGCTTGCAAAAGCGGACAGCTACTCGATCAATGCCAGTACGTGCTCCTCAGCTGAGGCTGCAGTGGCCTCAAGCTCATAACCCCCTTCCAGAACGGACACCAATCGTCCACCACAGCAGCGTTCCGCCACATCCTTGAGGATCATGGTGAGTTCCCGATATCCATTTTCAGTCAATTCTACATCTCCAAGTGGGTCGCGACGATGGGCATCAAATCCGGCTGAGATGATCAAAAATTGTGGCCCAAAATCCTCCAGTACAGGTACCAGTTCGTGTTCGAAGATCTGTAAATACTGACTGTCTCCGTAACCTGGACTCACAGGAAAATTGAACGTCGTGCCTTCGCCTTCGCCGATCCCTTTTTCCAGGGCGGTCCCGGTCCCGGGGAAGTGGGGATACTGATGAATACTGAAGAAGAAAACGGTGGGATCTGCCTCGAAGCTGTGCTGGGTGCCATTCCCGTGATGTACATCCCAATCAATGATTGCGATCCGGTCCAGATTGTGTACCGACCGCAGATAGCGGGCTCCGATGGCGACGTTGTTGAAGAAACAAAATCCCATCGCGCTGGCTTCTTCCGCATGATGTCCCGGGGGTCTGATGGCGCAGAAGGCGTTTTTTGCCTTGCCGTCGACTACGTGTTTAATCGCTTGTATGACGCCTCCTGAAGCTAGGCGTGCTGCCCGATCGGTGCCGTTCGATGCCACGGTATCCTGACATATGCGGTTCAAATCGCCACTCGATGCCCGCCCTATGTGCTCAATGTGGGCGGCGGAGTGGTTTCTCAATAGATCTTTATCGACTGCTTCAATCGGAGTTAAGCATTCCACTTGTTGCAGGATACCCCGACGTTGGAAGCGGTCGAACATAACCGCGATCCGATCTGGGCGCTCCGGGTGTCCGGGCCCGGTCTCATGTCGAAGACAGTCCGGATGATAAACCAGGGCCGTGGTCATTGATCCGAACCGCCGCTCGGTTCTGTAGTTTTCAGCGCCCGTATAGTAAGCGTCCTCACGTCTTCGGACACTCCGAGGTGAACCAAATCTTTCTCGCTGCACCAAAAATGCTTGCCCGACTCACGGGGGTTCAAGCGCAGTTCCCCTCCAGAAACCAAAGCGAAATAGATAAAATCAATGTGTTCGTGGTAGGGAGTAATTTGTTCGAGCAATGTGCAAACTGGCTGAATCAGGACCGGTACGGAGCCAAGCTTCTGTCTGTCTCCAATGATTCTCACATCGAGCCCAGTTTCCTCCAAAACCTCGCGGACTGCGGCATCTTCTGGGAGTTCGTTCGGTTCTAGGTGACCACCCGGCGGAAGCCAAGCCTGAAGTTTCTTGTGCCAAAGTAGCAGTGTACGGCCATCTTGTACCACAAACGTAGTGGCGGTAAAGTCCCTCGTAACAGGTTTTTCTTCTATCTTGGAGATGTTGACCCAACTATTTAAGAAAACAGCAAATAACACCGATATATATAGTGCTTGTACGGCCCTACGTTAAGGTCTTGACCGGTTGTAAACGTGAGAGTATACTAACATTAGCTGATTCTAGCACAGTGCTTTTCTTTGTGCAATTATGTCTCCCCAAGAATTTCGATGAGCACTGAGCTCGCGTTAGAGAAGTCCTCGGCTTTAACCCCGTCCGATGCGACAGAACTTGGAAACAAGGTTCCAAATCGCGTCATCTGGCCCATAGCTGGAGGCAAGGGAGGAACCGGAAAATCCACCCTTACCGCTAACATGGGGGTGGCCCTTGCCCTGCTTGGGTACAAAGTTATTCTCGTAGATGGCGATCTTGGTTGTGCCGATTTACACTTATTTTTTAACCAGATCGCTCCTCCACGCAGCCTCAGTAACTTTCTGTCCAAAGACGTGGAAACATTGCGTGACGTCTTGCTTCCCACGCCCAGCGCAAATCTGAAGATTGTGTGTGGTGGCAACGAGATGGTCGGATTGGCCAACTTGCCGTTTATGGTGAAAGAAAAGCTCCTGCGGCACATCAAGGCCTTGGACGCCGACTATATCCTTCTCGATTTGGGAGCCGGAACATCGTATAATACCCTTGATTTTTTCTCTCTTTCTGGACAGGGAATTATCGTGTCAAACCCTGAGCCCCAAGCCCGCGTCGATGCTTACGGATTTTTAAAAAACACCGTTTACCGCAAATTGCGTCGGCGTTTTTCCAAGAACGAGGACATAAGAAAGGGTGTCATTGAACAATTCGTTATCGGTTCGGGGCGCAAGAACGGGCGTCTTACTGACCTGCTGGAGCTCATTTACGCAACAAGCGAGTCAGCCGGAGTCGAGGCGGAATCCATGCTACGCTCATTTCGTCCCAAGCTTATCTTAAACCGAGTGCGAAACAAGAGACAGGTTGAGGAAGCTCAGCGGTTTGTCGGTTTGGTTAACGAGTACCTTTCCGTCGAAATGGAATACGTTGGCTATGTTCGCAGCGACACGAAGATCTTGGATGCTTGCGAAAGTCGTCGGCCGTTGCTGATTGAATCGCCAAAATCCCCTTCTGCACGCGATGTCTGCAGCTTGGTCATGAAAGGTCTGAAGGTAACTGACCGGCTCCATCGTATTACCGCAGATCGGTCCAAAAAAATGGCGGATATGGCCAAAGCCGAAGCCAAGTTTTGGTAATGCCCCAGCCCCCTGCTAAGACGTAGCGAAACATACCTCTGGAAGATAACCGATCCCTGTGAAAGAAGCTTGGACAAGAGGATCGCTGTGGGATCGGGCCGCTCTCATGTGGAAGGGTATTGAGGCCGAACCAACCGTTCCCCTTGATATCTTCAAAGAGTTCCGGTGTGTGCGCAAAGTTCTGATCGTGCCCAATGACCGAGTTGGCGGTTTGTTTATTGGTGCGCCCACCTACAAGGCTCTCTGTCAGAAATACCCAGAAGCCGAGATCTCATTGTTGGTTGATGAGAGTAAGGAATCGATAGCAAGACAGCTGCCTTTCGTTCACCACGTTATCACGACGACTCTCTCGAAATCGATCTGGAATGCCGAATTTGACCAGTGTGTCGAAGAATTGGGGGAAAAGGACTTCGACATTGCGTTTTGCTTAGGGCCGGATTGCAGCTTCAGGCTCGTTCAACTCTGCAAAGCGAGCGGGGCTCGGTTGCGGGTCGGCTTTCGCCGCCAAGTGGGCGAGCCGTTCAACGTCGAGATCGTTCTGCGGAGCACAAGCGCCTATGAAGGAGACCAGTATTCGAGCATGCTGCGAATGCTCGGGATAGAAGCTGGCAAGCCGGTTAAGTGGACGCTCAATCAAGACCAGGCAAACAAGATCCGCGAACGTTATCTCGACGACGATTTCAGTAATAATATCGTGGTGGGGATAGATATTGCTAAAAGCACTGGGGGGGGGCTGAGCAATCGACACCTGGACGACGTGGTCGGCTGTGTTATCGAGAAGGGAGCTCGGGCTTTACTGTTCTTTTCGCTCGCGGAGAAGAAAAGGGTAAACTATCTTAAGGAAACTTACGGTAATCGGGCACTGCTTTTCGAGCAGAATAACCTTCCCGACTTGGCTGCTCTCATCGAAGGTTGCACCGTCTTGATTGCCTGTAACACCGATCTGCTCCATTTGGGCATCTTACTTCAGGTCACGTCCGTAGGGAATTTTTATGACGATCCATTGAGATGGGTGTCTGATAAAAATACACTTGTCAAAGAGGTTCAGGGGCACGAGACCACTCAGATAGAGCAGGCTTTAGAGGAGTTTTTGAGCCTAATACGGGGCAAGGAGAACGTGGGGTAACGCTCCAACCGGAGAGCGCGAGGAAGGCTGCGATGGAAGAAATGGTGGAACCCGATCGCACGATAATGATCGTGTCGATCATTGGAATCGTCATAATCTGGGGTAGTTTCTTCTACCACAAGTTCGTTCAGGGAGGCGGTGGTGGAGACGATTCGAGCGGCAGCTCTTCCCAATCACTTGAAAGCGAAATCCCCGCCAAGGAATCCGTCGAGGCTGGAACCGAAGAACAGCATCTCGTAGACAATGTCTTTCCGATAGAGAATCAGCCTAAAAGCGGTAGTCGCAAGAAGGGAAAAAAGAAAAGGCGCTAAATTGTTGGCGCCAAGCACGAGGAGTTTATGGCAACTGAAGTAATAATGCCCAAACTGGGTCTCACGATGGAACAGGGGACCCTCGGAAGCTGGCTTGTAGAAGAAGGTCAGGAAGTAAAGAAAGGGGAACCGCTGCTGGAGGTGGTGACCGACAAGGTGACGATGGAAGTGGAAGCCCAAAAATCGGGTATTCTGCGAAAGATTCTTGTGGAAGCCGGCCAGGAGGTGCCGGTGTTCACGCGAGTGGGCGTTATTGGGAAGGCGGACGAAGACATAAGCTCACTCCTTGAAGACCGAGCAGGCCCTGAGGCACAGCCGACACCGGAAGCAGAAGTTGCGGTACCAGCTGCGCAACCGGCCGCACCGCCGGCTACGTCTGCGCCGCCCGTAATGCAGCCGACTTTCGAAGCCACAACAAGCGTTGATGTAAAACGACGGCCGCATCGCGCATCTCCGAAAGCACGTAAGATTGCGGCGGAACGTGGCATCGATTTGAGCGGCCTAACCGGCAGCGGTCCTAGTGGTCGCATAGTGAGCGCCGACTTGACGAAGGTTGCGGCTCCCGCTCCGACTGTAGCCGCACCTATGGCGATGCCATTCGCTGGCGCCGGGGAAGCAGTGGAGTTGACCAGAGCTCAGCAGATCACCGGTGAGCGCTTAACCGCAAGCTACCAGCAGATTCCCCACATCCACATCGGAATGCATGTCTCTGCGGTCTGGCTGAAGCAGTTTCGCGACGGCTATGCCATAGAAGGGAAAAAGATTTCCTATAACGACCTGATGCTCAAGGCCACTGCGAAAACGCTCGTGGAGTTCCCTCGTGTGAACAGTGTTTTGGAAGGCAAACAAGTTAGACACATGGCCGAAATCAACGTCGGATTCGCCGCCGATACGCCGAAAGGACTCTTGGTCCCCGTAGTCAAAGGCGCTGCGGAAAAATCGGTTGAGGAGATCGCTGCAGATACCGTGCGCTTGGTGGACGGTGCGCATATGGGGGCTCTCAATCCAGACGATCTATCGGGAGGCACCTTTACGATCTCGAATCTCGGCATGTTCGGCGTTTCGCAGTTCACTGCCATAATAAATCCACCTCAGGTCGCCATCCTTGCTGTTGGAGCTATTGAACAGCGGGGCGTGGCACAGGTCAACGGTGCGATTGTCGTCCAGCCCCAACTGACCCTCAATCTGGCAGCCGACCACCGCGTCGTCGACGGTGCATTGGCCGCCAGATTTGTTGGGCGCCTGAAAGAAATCCTGGAAACACCCGGACTACTAGCCTGACGATCGGTTGCGGATGATCTTGGCTCGGACGCCTTTGAGTAAGCGGGAAGAGGCGATCAAGACGCTCGTGCGCCAAAGTTACCAAGATCCAAAGGTGGTGGCGCGTTATACCGCTGTGGGCCTCTGGCCGGCCGAAGAGATACTGATACTCGAACACGTGCCGAATGATGCTCGGGTCCTCGATATAGGTTGCGGAGCCGGCCGCACCACGGTCGCGCTGGCCGAGCTTGGGTTACACGTCCACGGTACCGACATCAGCCCCGCCATGGTGCAAATCGCACGGCAACAAGCCGAGTTGGCGAAGGTCCGCTCCGAATACTCGGTGATGGACGCTATGGAACTCGCCGTCCCGGATCAGTCTTACGAGGTTGCTTTTTACTCTTACAATGGCATCGAATTGGTGCCTGGGATCCGCGGTAAACTGCGCGTCATGGCGGAAGTCTGGCGGGTGTTGCGCAAAGGTGGGTATTTTATCTTCAGTTCTCACTCCTTTTTTGCCTTCAACAAGTACTTGCCCGGTCGTTTGTTCGGGGTGCTGAAGTACGGTGCCGGGCGCCTGGCGGGGTTACCGGTAATGGAGGCCGAATTTGGGGAGCGTTTTATAGACGACGATTTGGAGGAGGTGAAATACCTGCAGGTTTTACCGCCGTCGACATGGATTCGGATGTTGAAATCCACCGGCTACGAGCTGTGCTATTTCAACAATCGGAAACGGATCGAATCTGGCAGAAACTTGAGTTTTATGGGACAATTCGAGGCGGGCGAACGTTTCTACGTGGCGCGGAAAAATTAAGATCGCTTGTATCGTGCCGATATCTTATTTGAGAGGTGAAGGACCATGTACATTTCGGAGCATAAGAACCTCGATGCTCACGAACGTCAAGCGTTTGTAGGTACAGGGCATCTGTTATTTTCTGGAATCCCATCAGACGAGATTCTGGCTGATCTGCTTGAGTTGGTGGAGGAGTGCTACCGCAGCGGGGATGCGTTCTTCAATGACAGTCCTGTCGGAATCGGCCCGTGAAACCCATCTATACGCAGCACCTAAATTTCTAAAGCCACTTTACTTGACCTCGCCTACGGCCGCGTTTATCTTTCCATAAACGTGCGTCAAACAATGAACTTAGCGTATATCATGTCGGGCCAGCCCAAGGCTCGTGCGTTGAGATTACCAAACTAGCTGCAACGAGACTTTCAGCAAGCCTGCCACCGGATAGACCTAGATGAAAATCGAGAAAAAGACGCAGCTGTCTATCGCTTACGCAGTACTGACTCTGCTTTTGCTCATTAGTCTCCAATCATTTTATGAAAATCGCGACGAAAACATTCCCTACAGCACCTTTCGGCAATGGGTACAAGAAGGGATGGTGCAGGAGGTGATGATCGGTACGGAGATCATCCGCGGGACGGCGATGGATCGGGGTGAGGAACGGGGATTCACCACCAACCCGGTCGAGGACCCAGGATTGGTAGAACTGTTGCAGGAGAACCAGGTTAGGTTCTCTGGACAGCTTGAAAATACTTGGTTCTCCACGCTCATGTCTTGGATCCTTCCTGCTGTGATTTTCGTCGGTATCTGGATGTTCATGGCGCGTCGCATGGGCGGAGGATCCGGTGGCTTGATGTCCATCGGCAAAAGCAAAGCCAAGGTCTACATGGAAAAAGGTACCGGAATCACGTTCGATAACGTTGCCGGTATCGAGGAGGCTAAAGAGGAGCTCAAGGAGGTCGTGGAATTCCTCCAGACACCGGAACGCTTTCAGGCTCTGGGTGGCAAGATCCCGCGAGGCGTTTTGCTGGTGGGCCCCCCTGGAACTGGCAAAACCCTCCTTGCCAAGGCAGTGGCAGGTGAAGCGGAAGTGCCCTTCTTTTCGATCAGCGGCTCGGACTTTGTCGAGATGTTTGTGGGTGTTGGTGCCGCCAGAGTTCGAGACCTCTTCGAACAGGCGAAGAAACAAGCACCAGCAATCATATTCATTGACGAAATGGATGCGTTGGGCAAGGCAAGGGGTATTGGCGCGTTTGGAGGTCATGACGAGCGCGAACAAACCTTGAACCAGCTTCTGACCGAATTGGATGGTTTTGACACGAACGCGGGAGTGATCCTGATGGCTGCCACCAACCGCCCTGAAATTTTGGATCCGGCGTTGCTCCGGCCAGGCCGTTTTGACCGCACCGTTACGATAGATAGACCGGATGTGAAAGGTCGCGAAGCCATACTCAAGATCCACGCGGCCGAAGCCAAGCTCTCCGAAGATGTGGACCTGCATCGGCTTGCCGTCCGCACGCCCGGTTTTGCGGGTGCTGATCTGGCGAACATCATTAACGAGGCCGCTTTGTTAGCGGCGCGCCGGGACAAAGCTGCCATTACCATGGACGAGCTAGATGAAGCGATAGAACGTTCGGTTGCTGGTTTGGAGCGCAAGAGTCGAGTTCTTAGCGAAAAAGAACGTCGTATTGTGGCATATCACGAGGCGGGACACGCGGTTGTAGGCGAAGTTCTGCCCAATGCGAATCCCGTACAGAAGATCTCCATTGTATCCCGCGGCGTCGGCGCCCTGGGCTATACTCTGAATATGCCTACAGAAGATCGTTATCTGATGACCAGGGACGAAATGCTCGATACTTTGTGCTCTATTCTCGGTGGACGAGCAGCGGAAGAAATTGTCTTCGATGAGATTTCGACCGGTGCCGCCAACGATCTGCAGCAGGCAACACAGATGGTCGAAGGGATGGTCAAGGAGTACGGAATGAGCGATACCTTGGGGTTGGTTGCTCACAGACAGGATCGCACTCAACAGTATATGGGAATGCCCGCTCCCGATCGCAATTATAGTGAAGAGACCGCCAAACAGATTGATAGTGAGGTGAGCAGAGTTATTAGCGAGGGCTACGCTCACGCCAAGGAAATCCTGATCGAACGTCGCGATCAACTGGAGAAGGTCGTTGCTGTCCTTTTCGAAAAGGAAGTTATGGATGGTGACGAGCTGAGGGTGTTGTTGAGGGGGCCAGAGGAAGGTGGAAACGGCACCAAAGATAAGCTGCAGGTAAGCGAGGCCGAGAGTTCGGTGGATGATGATGGAAACGGCAGTTCCAAGTCGGATCGAGCCGAGCCTACCTCAGTTGGCAAACTCGGTAGTAGTCCGTCAGAAGAAAAGAGCGGGGATGAGACCGCTTCGTGACGTGGGCTATGACACTTCCGCCAAGATTTCTAGTTCGACTGCCGCGCCCAAGGGCAATTCAGTGACGCCGAGCGCGACCCGCGCGTGAAGACCACGCTCGCCGAATATTTTACCAACCAGCTCCGAGGCACCATTAACAACCTGTGGTTGATCGGTAAAACCCTCCGCTGAACATACGAATCCTCCCAGCCGTATTATACGGGAGATCCCGTCGAGGGTGCCCGCCTCTTCGTTGAGTATACTCAACGCGTTCAACGCGCATATCTTGGCAGCATCATACCCTTGCTCCGGATTCAAGTCAGCGCCGATTTTTCCGATGTATTTGAGCTTTCCATCAACTAACGGCAATTGTCCCGACACAAAAACCAAGTTTCCAGTCCGTACGGCGGGCACGTAAGCGCCTGCAGGTTTTGGGACTGGAGGAAGAGTCAGATTCAGTTCGCACAGTTTTTCCTCTGGTGTCATCGTAATCCTCCGTCGGTGCCAACGCGGTAGTTTGGATTGAACAATATGCACTCGGTGCTACGGATACAAGAACTACACGACGGCAGTATAAACGAGTAACGGGGCGATGAGTCTGATTCGAGCGATGTCATCGAAGTGGGAGGTTATGCAACCATTGAGGAACGGGGACTTTCTTCGCCTCTGGTCTGCCAACGGCTTGTGGTGGCAAAGCATTTGGATGGAGATACTGCTGTTCGGCTGGTTGGCGCTGAGGCTTACCGACTCCGCGTGGTGGGTTTCGCTGATAGGTTTCTTTCGCTTTGGTCCTTTG
>CAYNZV010000115.1:0-12697 GCA_964401715.1 uncultured Gemmatimonadaceae bacterium
GCAGTTGGCGCTTGTAACCGTCCGCCTTGATTGTTGGGGCTAATATTGAAGACGCCCATATCGAGTTCAGCGGCTCTTGCGACCACATCGCGTAGTCCCTGATAGAAGTAATAGTAATGGAGATTGATCGATTCAAATTCGTTGGTATTGACGAGATCCAAGACTCCGTTTGGGTATCCGTGCGTTGAAAAACCAAAATGACGAATCACGCCTTCACTCATCAACCGGCGTACATACCCTAGACAACCATCGTCGCGCATCGCTGGCCTGATGACGGCCAGATTACCGGGGCCGTGAAAGTCCAAGTTATCGAGATAATCGAGACCCAGATAACCCATCGACTACTCGAAGTTTCGCTTGAATTCGTCAACGTTCGTTGATGGACCGATCTTGGTCGTGACATACAGTTGTTCCCTGGGAACACGTTTCAAGATCTGTTTGAGTGCTTTGCCTACCCGTTCTTCGGAATTGCCGTATCCCCGCGCTGTTTCAATATGATTCACGCCTGAGGCAACCGCGCGTTCTATGGTTGCGATCGCGACGTCTTCGGGTGTGTTTCGGATGAATTGCATACACCCCAGCGAGAATTGCGACACCAACATTTCGGTTCGTCCGAAACGGCGATATTTCATTCGACCACCAACGTGTTTGGTCCCCTCACGTTTGCAGCGTACGTCGTCAGATACGTAGAGGTCCGCAATTTCACATTCTCGCGTATGTCCATGTAGAACATCGAATAGTCGAGCCCGTGATAATTGCCGCCGGTAACCGCGGGCTGCCGACCCAATTCGGTCCCCGACTGATCGGTAACGTGCAAGGAGCCTGCTTCGCAACGTGCGTAGACAAGCCTCGGGATCGGAGGGCCGAGCCGGCCGAAGACCATGCCAGTTGCGACATCGTCTCCCCACATCTGGAGCTGAGGTTCGCCGACGCTCAGTATCGCGCCTTTGTGATGAGTCCGATCGACGAGTTGACCATCGAAACGCCAACTGAGCGGGTTCGTGCACAGATTTGCTGTTGGATCTCGACCTGTCATGTCGATGATGTCTTCGGTACTCATGGTCTCGCTCCACGTGTCCCAGTTAATTACACAGTGCAAATCCGTTGGGCTGTCGCACAGCGTGATATTCGACATGCGGTCGACGGCTTCGCGGCTGATAAAGCCACCGATCATGTACGCTGCCACCATGCGCTTAGCGAGCTCGCCGTCGACTTCGTCTTCGAGGAGTCTGAGTCCGTGATGCGATCCCTGACTGTGGCCCGCTAGAACGAAGGGCCTCCCCTCATTCATGTGTTCCAGAAAGTACCGAAACGCCCGGCGCACGTCTTCGTACACAAAGCCAAGTATGTGTTCCTGTATTTCTTCTTCTTGCATATAAGTCAAGACATAGGCCTGCCGGTAACGAGGTGCAAACACGTTGCAGCAACCGTTGTAGACACTTGCCTGGTTGGCCATAAGCCACTGGGTGTTTTCTTCGGTCGCACTTTCCAAGTTCATCGAATGGGTCCACGTGTCCCCTCGAAGAAAGCTTGTTGGATGAACGAAAAAAACGTCCACCGGCGATTTTCCCTGGATATCTCGATCTGAGATGCCTTCCGGGATCATATCCTCGAGCCCTTTGAGGCTCGGCAGTGCGGCCCAACTACCCGGCTCAGAGTAATCGGGTGCTTCGACTGCAGTACTCTCGTCGAAGGGCAGATCGGGCACGCCCATGGTGATCGCCCACAACGTCAACAAGATGTCCCCTTTACCAATGGCAAACATCCCTCCGACGCCCAGAACGACCGCGGCTACGAGGATATAAAGGATAACCAGCACGACGCGTATATCCCCTCTTATGATTGACGCGCGGACGGCATATTGTTCAGCTCCAACAGCGCCTGGATATCGGCGGTCAAGGCCTCGGTTCCATCGTCAAGGGGAATCCCGGTTGCATCGGCGATGCGCGTCATGCGTTGAAAGTTGCCGATCACTGCCGCGGCATCTACCACACCATCAGCGCCAAGTGCATCGACTACCGCCGCTCGCGCCGCAGTGAGCTCGGGCTGGCCGGTGAGTGTTGCGTCGACGAAATCCACCAACGCCTGGCTATGTGCTACACCGCTGTCGGTGTCGCTGCTCTCGACCACCGCGCGTAGATTCAGCTTGTCGCCGAGGTCATGACTGCTCGCACGGAGCATCATCGAATGTGCGTTAGTTCAGTAGAAGCACTCGTTGATCGACGATGTGCGGGCGGCGATTAGCTCGATCTGGGGTCGGCTCAATCGCAGATTGCCGGTATTGTCGAAACTGCGTATGTCGGAATTCGCTATGTTCAGATACTGGACCGCGCTTTGAGCATACAGCTGACGTACCGCATCCGGAACGAGGCTTAAAGCACGAATGACATTGGGTCTCTGACGCGCACCAGCAAAGATATCTGCTTCGGGTTCCGTTAGCGTTTCGGGGCGTAGCATGGGGACCCAGGCTACATCCGCGGCAGCGCGGGGCGGAAGATACTGACTTGGCTCGCCTTGGACCGGCTCCGGCAACGGCTCAGGCTCAAGTCCGAGCGCTTTGTTGAAGGAATCAATGCACAGTACCGTGACAACTACGCTTACGGCTTCAACGTAGTGACCGTATGTAAAGTCCGCGTCCACGCAATTTTCGAGCCAGCTGCGGGTGAGACGGGCCGCATCGGTAGTGATCCGATGCACCGCGTCCACAGCCTTGTCGGAGAGGAGACCGGCCGATGCGGCGTGAATGCCATTGATGGCGTGGGGTGACAGGGCGACCTTGCGCTCTTGACACAGAGTGCAGTTGAGGGCGGCGCGGCTTGCTACGGCAATGGCGATGCGCTCGGCGCCCGTCCACCAGTTACCCGGCGCAGCGATGTATTGCCATGAGGCGCGATAGCCTTCGGCCATCTTCGAAGGTATGGGATAAGGACTGTTATCGTAGCTGAAGCTGCTCATCGTTCAGAACATGCAGCGCTCCAACGAATTACGCAACCGATTTTTATGATGCGAGTGGCGTGAGTTGTAGATTACGTTTCCCACCTCGCAGGTGGTTCAGTTATCGGCGAGAATCCGAGCATGCGTCACGGCCGGGATCAACAGTAACATTGACGCAGAGATTGACGCCTATTCGGAAGGTTGGAAAACCCGTAACGGATTCGACAAAAGCTCTGTGTGCGATGTTCGTCAGCGTCCTGCTCTGGTGTTTGGACCACTCCGTCTCCCGAGTACACTATTGCCGTACTTTGTCAGATACGCGGAGGCCTATGTTTTTTCATTCTCTCGCACGCCCAAAACATCAAATAGTCGATTCCTATCGAATCAGGGTATCCAAGTGGTCGTCGACCAAGAACGCATGCACGTGCGCCTAGTTGTTTCTATCCATTAATCGAGGCTGATTTGCTTCTCTACATCCTGAAACGCTTGTTGCTGATCGTGCCGACACTGTTTGGCATTATCTCGATCAACTTTCTCATCGTACAACTGGCTCCTGGTGGGCCAGTGGATCAGATGATTGCGCAAATCAGTGGCCAGGCGCTGTCGGCCACATCCCGGGTTGCTGGTACTGCAGTTGAGACGGCGCCTATCGATAGCACTACGTACCCCGGCGCGGAAGGCATTGACCCCCAGATGATCGCTGCGCTGGAAAAGCAGTTTGGTTTCGACAAGCCCCTGCACGAACGCTACTTTAAGTTGCTTTGGGATTATTTACGGTTCGATTTGGGCGAAAGCTATTACCAGGACCGGCGCGTGGTGGATCTGGTGATCGAGCGCTTTCCGGTGTCCATCTCGCTCGGTCTGTGGTCTATGTTGCTCACCTATTCGATTGCCATTCCGCTTGGTGTGGCGAAGGCCGTGCGCGACGGCAGTCGGTTCGACTTGTGGACTAGCGCGGCGATTTTCGTCGGTTATGCCATGCCCGCGTTTCTGTTTGCCGTGCTGTTGATCGTGGTGTTTGCAGGCGGCGAATACTGGGACTTGTTTCCCTTGAAGGGATTGACCTCCGAGAACTTTGAAGAGCTGACCTTGCGGAGCAAGATCGGTGATTATTTCTGGCATATCACTCTGCCGGTGGTGGCGCTGACCGCCGGCGGCGTTGCCACGCTGAGCATGCTGACTAAGAATTCGTTTATCGATGAGTTAGGCAAGCAGTTTGTGCTGACCGCTCGAGCCAAGGGTCTCGATGAACGGCGGGTGCTATACGGCCATGTGTTCCGCAATGCCATGCTGATTGTGATCGCCGGATTCCCGGCGGCCCTCATTGGCATGCTGTTTACCGGGTCGCTGTTGATTGAGGTGAGTTTTTCCCTAAACGGACTCGGACTATTGGGATTCGAGGCGACGCTGACGCGCGATTACCCGGTCATGTTCGGCACGTTATACGTGTTTACCCTGGTCGGATTGCTGCTGCATTTGATCGGTGACATCACATACACGCTGGTGGATCCGCGCATCGACTTCGAGACACGGGGCTAACCGATGCGATTCATGCAATTCAGCCACCTGACTCAACGACGGCTAGCGAACTTCCGGACCAATAAGCGCGCCTTCTGGTCACTGCGCATCTTTATCGTTTTACTGGTGTTGTCGTTGTTTGCGGAACTCATTGCCAACGACAAGCCTTTGCTTCTTGGATTTGATGGCAACCTGTATGTGCCGGCGCTGGTGACCTACCCCGAGACCACCTTTGGTGGCGAGCTGTTTTCAGAGACGGACTATCACGAACGTGAGGTGCAGGCGCTGATAGAAGCCAAAGCTGGTTGGATAATCTGGCCACCGATTCCGTTTGCCTACGACACCGTCGACTGGAAGATCGGTGAGCCCGTACCGTCGCCTCCCTCGGCGCGACACTGGCTCGGCACTGACGATGTGGCGCGCGACGTCACCGCGCGCATTATTTACGGCTTTCGTCTGTCGGTACTGTTTGGCCTCGCATTGACACTCTTGAGTTCGGTTGTCGGCATCAGCGTCGGGGCGGTGCAGGGCTTCTTTGGTGGTTGGGTGGATTTGATTGGCCAGCGCCTGGTCGAGATCTGGGCAGGCATGCCGATGCTTTTCTTGCTAATTATTCTTGCCAGTTTGGTGCAACCGAGCGCGGTCACGTTGCTCGGTTTGCTATTGCTTTTCAGCTGGATGGCGCTGGTGGCCGTGGTGCGTGCCGAGTTTCTACGCACTCGCAACTTCGATTACGTGCGAGCTTCGCGCGCACTCGGCGTATCTAACTTCGACATTATGCGCCTCGATGTGCTGCCGAACGCGATGGTGGCGGCTCTCACTTTCCTGCCGTTTATCCTGACGGGCTCCATTACCACACTGACCTCGCTGGATTTTCTCGGCTTTGGCCTGCCCGCAGGCTCGCCGTCACTGGGGGAACTGCTGGCCCAGGGCAAGGCCAATCTGAACGCGCCCTGGCTCGGGCTGTCGGGCTTTTTTGCGCTAGTGGTGATGTTGACGCTCCTTATTTTTATCGGCGAGGGCGTACGCGATGCGTTCGACTCAAGACGGTCAGTCACGAGTGTGGACGCGAAGGTATGACCAACCGGATTCTCGACGTGAGCGATCTGTCTGCAGCATTCAATCGCAAAGCCGTGGAGCATGGCGTTAACTTCCACATTGACCGGGGCGAGGCCTTGGTACTGGTTGGTGAGTCGGGCTCCGGTGAATCGACGGAAGTTTTCGCGCATCCAGCACGTGACTGCATCAAAGCGCTGCCTGCAGCCGCGTTTGATCTGACGGTGGTCGCAACGTGAAAAGTGCCGTGAGCTTATGCCTGTTCATCATCGGCTTTCACGCACTCGCAACCGATGACCAAGTCGAAACGGAGACGCGTCACTGGGAGCACGGAATTTCGCTCTTTGGCGAGTTCAAGTACCCACCGGATTTCGAGCATTTTGAATACGTGAATCCTGACGCGCCCAAGGGTGGCAAGCTGGTGCGGGCGATTGGCACGAGTTTCAATAATTTCACGCCGTTCATCAGCAAAGGAACTATCCCACTCGGCCTGATCGACGTGATCGTAAACCCCACCTTGTACGACTCGCTGATGCGAGCTTCGCCTGACGAAATCGGTGTCTACTACGGTAACCTGGCCCAGCAGGTTGCCGTGTCGAATGACATGACAAGAGTGTGGTTTCGATTAAATCCAAAAGCGCGATGGCACGATGGTGTGCCGGTTACAGCGCGGGACATAAAGTTTAGTTTTGATCATGTCCGCGGTGGTAATTACAAATCGACCCTGGCGGCGATCAAGCAAATTGATGTTATCGATGAGCGTGAAGTGAGCTTTACTTTTCATTACCCCGTCAATCTGAATACGATAATGAGGCTGGGGATATTCGCGATATTGCCCGAACACTACTGGCGCGAACACGACATTACCGAGACGTCGACGAAGCCACCAGTGTCAAGTGGCCCCTACCGAGTGGGAAAATATGAGCTGGGTAAATACATTGAATTTGAAAGGGTGGAGGACTACTGGGGCAAAGATCTAGGTCTGAACAAAGGCTCCTTTAACCTGGATGTGCTTCGGTTCGAGGTATACCGCGACGCGACAGTTGCACGCGAGTCACTTCGCAAAGGGCTCCTGGATGCGTATAGCGAACGGAATGCTGCACAATGGCTGACTGGCTACGATACCGAAGCAGGTTTCCTCGTGAAGGTGCCACTACAGCCTGAAAACGCTATAGGGGTTTCTTCGGCATTGGCCTTCAACCTAAAGCTCACTCGTTTCCAGGATGTGCGTGTCCGTGAAGCGCTGTCGTTGGCGTTCGATTTCGACTGGATGAATGACACGTTTGACTATGGTGTCTATGAAAAGCCGCGGAGTTTTTTCCATGGCACCGCTATGGCAGCGACCGGGCTGCCGTCTGCGGAGGAGCTTGAATTGCTCGCGCCACTCCGTGATCAATTGCCCGAGCGCGTGTTCACTGAGCCCCCTTTTGCTGGTAGTTCTCATGCGACTATGACGCGACGAGAAGCATTGGTTCGGGCGCAAACTCTGCTCGGGGACGCCGGCTGGCGGTACGAAGATAACCAGTTGGTGAACGAAGAAGGTGAAATCTTTGAAATCGAGTTCCTGATCGCAAGCGCTTCTGAACAACGAGGTCGTTTGACCTATGCAGAGCGATTGAAGCGTCTGGGTATCAAAGCGACGGTGCGGTTAGTTGAAAGTGCCCAGTACCTCAGTCTACGGCGTAAAGGCACCGCGGAGGCTGTTTCTGGCAGGCTCATCATGGCCATGCCACCGGGTATCGAGGTCCCGACTTACCTGTCATCCAGGGGCCGTACGCCTGAAAATTTTGCGAACCTGGCTTCACCTTCGGTGGATACACTAATCGAGTATCTGTTGAACGCAGCGAGTTGGAGTGAGTTCAGGATCGCAGGACGCGCCCTGGATCGCGTGTTGTATTGGCAATTCTACTTTATTCCAATGCGCCTGGTCGGCGGCCAGCGCATCGTCATGTGGAACAAATATGCCAAACGTGAGATGCAGCCTCGTGCCATTCGGCGTTTTCCCACCATCTGGTGGCAGGATGTCGAGAAGACGGAAAGCGTCAATCGGGTCCTGGAGAAAAACTAGTGACTCGGCGATGGATGGATTCGGGAATTAGTCGGAATTGGTCGTCTTACGGCGTCATTAAATTCGTATTGGGTCGCTCTTTGGGGTTGCTGAAATAAGTCAACGGACGACACGACTTCGGTCGGGCTTGCCAAGGACAACTAACCCAATCCGCTGCCCCGACGGATTATCCGAGAAATCTAGTGGACGTCGCAGCCACGCTGCTGCTGCTGTAGTCTTGTCGGTCAAGCACTCTGACAACTATCTAAGTTGCAACAACGAAGACCATGGACGGGGCGTTATCCCCGATATGGCGGTCAAACCAAAGGGGACTGGTATGAAAACTTCAATAGAGACTAACGATCTCAGTCAGTACCACGATGAAATCAAACGTTTGCATCTCGAGAGTAACGCACTGGACTTGGATTTAAACGGCTACACCATGGTGGAGGACGTGCTCGATCCGGACCTCACCGCAAGAGGCCTGGAGGCGACCTTGCGTACCTTCGGTGAACGCACCGGGAAACGTCCCGACGTCGAAACGGGGGAGGGGTACGACGGCTACTCGGTACAGCGTTACCTGTTACTGAAAGACCAGGCGTACGAAGAGATCGTGATGGCGGAGAAAGTACTGGCGCTGGTCGACTACCTCTTGGAGAGCAAAGACAGCATCCTCAGCACCGTGACGGGTCACATACGAGGTCAGGGAAAAAACGAAGCGCTCCAAACGGGGTTTTTGCCGCTGCATGGCGACGACCCGATGCCGAACCCCCTCGGCCACAATTCCGTGACTGTCAACATTTGTCTGACGGATGTAAAAAAGTCAGGGTGTCTTGCGTTCGTACCCGGGAGTCACAAGTGGGTTCGACAGCCCTTGGGGAAGGAGAAGGTGCTGGCAGGTGACGATGCCAATACGGACGCGGTGCCCGTGATAGCGCCAGCCGGCTCGGCGATCATCTGGCCCTCGCAGACCTGGCATGGTTCCTGGGAAGCGGAAGACCCAGGTCTTCGTGTGACGATGGCCGTGCTCTACAGTCGGCCGATCATACAAACCTATGAGCTATACCGGGAGTCGGTTCCGGATGAGATGCTTGAACGGAACTCTTCGCGTTTCGCTACGTTGGTGGGCATGGACACCTGGGGTGGTTGGAACGATAACCAGGACGATTGGGCTAAGCCTTGGGGCCAGCGGGACCGGTCCCGGTATAAGCCGAGCGTCGGGTAGACAGCTCTTATAATTCATCATCCATAAGAGGAGTAGGTATGTCAGAGAATCAAGCGAAGGTCCCTTTCGTCAGCCCCGCCTGGGTCGACATCGCTCGGGGAATGCTGGAGGAATTGGTCTCCGAACACGGGGAAGAAGGGAAAAATTGCAGTATTTGCGAGGCGTTTGCTGAAGCTCCGGAAGAATTTGCCGATGCCGACGGCTTTGCTGCCTGGCACTTCTATATAACCGGTAAGAGCGTCCGTGTTGGCACTGGCCGGGTTACCGACACCGATGCTCTAATTCAAGCCACCTGGAAAACCTCCTTGGGTGGTGCAAAGCGGATCATTACCCCCGAACTGGCGGAGGAGATGAAAAAGAATCCTCCGACACCACCGCCAGACGCGAACCGGAAATTAGAAGGTGATCGCAGTAAATTTCCGGCGTACCTCCGTGAGCTGCATAACCGCATGGCCGTTATCACCGAATAGGCAAGGAACTCATGCCGGTTGCCCGGCGGAACCCCACGACTACTGTGGTACGTAGGCGTGGGCGCGTGCAACTTCTTCGTTCAGTTCCACGCCGAGCCCTGGTTCGGTCGGAGGGATAATGAAACCGTCCTGCCACTCGATCGGGCGTTTCAGGATCTCGCTGTGGAAACCGTCCAACTTGCCAATACTCTCCTGAATCAGAAAATTAGGTGTGCAAACGTCGAGCTGTATGTTGGCTGCTTCCTCGATCGGTCCGCAATATAGATGCGGTGCGATCTGGGCGTAATGAGCTTCGGCCATGCTGGCAATTTTCTTGGCTTCGAGAATGCCACCGACTCGTCCGATGGCCATCTGCAGTATCGCCGCGGCTTGCTTTTCCAATAACAACCGGAATTCGAATTTGGTGGCCAGCCGCTCACCGGTGGCGACCGGGATGGTGGTATTGCGCGCCACCCGCGCCATTTCGTCAACGTTCTCTGGTGGTACAGGCTCTTCGAACCAGAGTGGATCAAATTGCTCAATTCGGCGGGCAAATCGTACCGCGCCCGAGGTGGTGGTCTGACCGTGTGTGCCAATCAGAATATCGCATCGACCACCCACGGCTTCACGCACGCTGCGCACCACGGCCTCGGCATTGTCGAGGCGGTCCAGGGGTGGTTCCTTTGGATCTTCATTACTCATCACATCAATCAAAGGGTCGAATTTGACGGCGGTAAAACCTTCCTCGACGAGTGCGGCGGCACTGACGCCGGCACGTTCGGGACTGGTGTGCAGCGAGCCCCGAACTTGGTCGTCGGGCGGCGGGTACAGATAGGTGTATGAGCGCAGCCGCTCGTGGTACTTGCCTCCCAGCAAGTTGTAAATCGGCTGTTCTAGAGCCTTGCCGACGATGTCCCAACAGGCCGTCTCTAATGCGCTCAGAATCGCAAGCACCGTGTGGTCCGGATGCTGGTGCGCAATGTGCCGTTCGTACCCTTCGCCGTAATAAACGCGTCGCCACAATCGCTCGATTTGAAAGGGATCTTCGCCGACCAAGTATGTGTCGCCCAAGTCCTCGATCATTCGGGCAGCGGTGAGAGGGTGAAACGGTACTTGGTAGACTTCGCCGTAGCCGCAAAGGCCGTTGTCAGCGGTGAGCTTCAGGAATATCCAAACGCGACCACCACGGTGGGGTGGTGGGGTGGCGACAACGAAAGTTTCTACGTCGGTAATCTTCATGGCGATCCTGTGGCTACAATGTGATTGCAATGGAGAGCATGCGTGATGAGCGTGGTCGCTCAGCTGGAATCTCCCACGTATGAGCGTAAACGTATCGTAATCGGCAGGAAATAACAGTCACGTTTCAGTTGCTTGTGAGGATCTCATGCGCTCGATACAAAGAGAATTATCTGTCTTTGTTTGTGATCAAGACAGTATGCCCTTGCGCCGCCCCGTCGCCGGTCTTTGCTTGGTAGCTTTAGCCGCTTTACGATGATGGTGATACGGTGGCAATTTCACTCAACCTAACAGGTAATTTCCATGACAGGGACACGTCTGACAAACCTCAGCCGGCGCGATTTCGGGCGGGTTTCCATGGTGGCGCTTGGCGGCTCGCTCGTTGGCTCGTCGTGGGCGGGAAACAAGGAGAAACTGGAAGCGATGGAGATAAACGGTGTTGTCGCTCCCGGTATTGAACCAGTTGAGGCTGCGTTTGCAGCCAATGAGGATTACCTGGCTTGGGAGCCGCCTGGATGTTCCGGCGGCCCAGTGCTGGCCGGAATTCGAGCCAAAGACAGAGAAGGCGCGGGAGCTCATGAAGGCCATGGTTGACCAGGACTCATACTTGATGGAGGAAGAGACCACGCTGCCGCTAAATGTTCGGACTAGGGAGTTTCACGCCGCTGAGTTCGCTGCGGGCAATGGCTTTATCGATGCCCGCTCGCTGGCCCGCAGGTATGCGTCGCTTATTTGCGATGGTGTTGACGGCGTATGGTTGTTCAATGACGAGACCGACGTGCGTGCGCCCCCCCAAATGTTTCGGACTCAGTGTAGATGACGAAACTGCATGACGGAGCCTAACGATGGCGTTTGATTTTCCTAAACTCATGCCGCAAATGCTGGCCAAACGGGCCATGCAACAGGGTGGCGGCAGTGCGTTACAGCATGTTGACGGATCGACTTTGCGCTGGGACGAGGCTTATTCCGACGCATTACGCTGGGCCGACGCTCTGGAACACCTTGGTACTCAGCGCGGACGTCCGGTGGTCACTATTTTTTCCAATTCGTTTGACGCTTACCGTTCGTGGCTTGGCTGTGCCTGGTTGGGGGCGATTGAAGCCCCCGTGAACACGAACTACAAGGGAGAGTGGTTACGCCATGTGATCAATAACACGCAGGCCGAAGTCGTGTTGACGGAAGCAAGATTTAGCCAGCCGCTTTTTGATATCGCCGATCAGCTCACGCATGTGAAGCACTGCGTGGTGTTCGGCAACGTCGAATCAATACCGCGGACGTTACCGTTTAACGTTCTGTCCGAGGCGGATTTTCTTGAGCCCGCTACGGCGCGTGAAAGGGCTGAACCGGAACCCTGGGATATCTCTTCGCTCATCTACACGTCGGGTACTACGGGTCGCTCGAAAGCGGTGATGGTGCCTTGGCAGCAGCTCTTATCCTCTCTTGAAAGTGGGATGATCCCGCGAGATAGACTGCAAGACATTAGTCTGTATTCACCCTACCCGGTATTTCATGTTACTGGCAAAGCCGGGTTCTACTACGCGACCGTGTTTGGTAATCCAAGCGTCATTCGTGAAGCCTTCTCGCCGAGCGACTTTTGGACTGACATAAGACGACATGAGCCCAATGCGCTGGTTTTGCTTGGCCCCCTTGCTCAAATGATGTTTGATCAGGAGCCAAGCTCAGATGATGCCGACAACCCGATTCGCACGGTTGTGATGGCGCCCGTCATTCCGGAGATCGACGCGTTCTGCGCCAGGTTCGAGCTCGATGTTTTCACCACATACAACATGACTGAAATCAATTGCCCCATCGTTCGTGAGAATGGTCTTTGTACCAACGCAAATTACAAAAGTTGCGGGAAAGCACGTGAGGGTGTGGAGGTGCGGATAGTCGATGAGCACGACATGCAGGTCGCTGTGAACACGCCGGGCGAAATGATCGTTCGAGGTGAACCCTGGGAGTTGAATGCGGGCTATTGGAACATGCCTGATGAAACCCGCGAAGCCTGGCGTAATGGTTGGTTTCATACCGGAGACGCGTTCACGTACGACGAAGATGGCAACTACTATTTTGTTGATCGGGCCAAAGACTACATTCGCCGGCGGGGCGAAAACATTTCCAGTTTCGAAGTCGAATCCATCATCAACGAATACCCGGCGATCGCCGAATGCGGTGCTGCGGCGGTGCCGGCGGAGCAGGGTGAGGACGAGGTCAAAATTGCGGTAGTGCTTC
>CAYNZV010000116.1:0-12609 GCA_964401715.1 uncultured Gemmatimonadaceae bacterium
TACGGACAGGGGTATGCGGCGCATCTTTTTTTTCCCGTAGCGGGTCATTATGGATGCCTTCCACGTGTCATGCTGCCGTTTGGTGGAACCTTGAGGGTTAAAAACCTGTCTATCGGCAGCTCGTCCGTTTTGGCGCTCTAACCTTGTCCGCCACAACGCGGGTCCAGATTTCATCTTGAGTATACAATTTGCAGCATACCATGCAAGTTGGCGAGGTTGCATATCTTACACACCGGCCACAAAGAAACTCCGCCGAGGCCGATACGGCAACGGCGCTGAAACGGTGAGAACGCTGCAGGCGTTGGCACCCTTGGCTGTTGGACCAGGGTGGTTTTATGACCCAGCTAGAGGTCGCTTGCGCGCATTGGAACAGGAACGTCCTCAGCCTTCGGTGTCGGTTGCCAGGTGGAATACGCAGTCGCCACGTTCGACCCGTCCCCCGGCACGCTCGCACAACACCAACCCTGAGCGCTTGAAATGGGTGACACTGGGCTCCCGCCACGGGGTTTCCGGAAAGTGGACGGCGCCTGCCGGCTGGCCCTTTTTAACTTCGGCGCCGAGGTTAACGTAGGGTTCAAACACGCCGTCGTCGGGCGCGTATACAAAGTAGTCCTCCCCGCCGACATAGACCAGTCGGGTTTCGGGTGCGGCCTCGACGGCATAATCCTCCGGCAGCGTCCCGATCAGCTTCAGGCAACGGCGCACACCTTTCTCACTCATGGCCAGGATCTCCGGTGAGACCGTGCCGCCGCCGCCGAGCTCGGTGCCGACGAATCTGATGCCCAGGCGTTTTGCGGTTCCAGCGAAGGTGCGGTCGTCGAGCACCTCGCCGATGTTACCGATGGGCAGGCCGAATGCCTTGACGAGGGCTATCGCCTCCGCGTTCATTTTGACGTCGTCCCCTAGTTTTGCCTCGGCACTGGGGATATACATCAGTGAACTGCCGCCTGAGTGCAGGTCGAGCACGTAGTCTGCATGCGGCAACAGTTCGTTCACGATGTAGTGGGCGATCATCAGCGTGGGCGAACCGTTGGCGTCGCCCGGGAAGGCGCGGTTAAGATTTCCCTCACCGTCGAAGTCTACGGGGGAGGTCCGCCGCCCGGCCCGCACAGCCGGCGCATTGGCGGCGGGAAGGATGATGACACGGCCGCGGATATGCTTGGGCTCCAGTTCGCGGATAAGATTCATCAGGATAACCTGACCTTCGTACTCGTCGCCATGGTTGCCGGAGACGAGGAGGACATTCGGTCCGTCCCCGTTGCTTATGCATATGATGGGGATAGGGAGCCAACCGTAGGCCGAACGGTGGACCGAATGGGGAAGCCTCAGAAAACCGACCTGTTTGCCGGCCTTTTCGAGGTCAATTTCGGAGCTTATCCGCGATTTGTATTCGTCCATGACCGTACCTCCCTTATGGCATCTATCCTTTGTGCCGGTGGCAACAGCGTTTATCTGTAACGCTGAGAGTCAACACCGCGCCGTGTATGTCCGCTTGATGCTTATAAACGCCTTCTCCAGCAGATCCGTCGAAGTAGCGTACGAGATTTGGAAATTCGGCGACAGATCAAAACCCGCTCTCCGCACCGTCGCCCCGATCAAAGTTACCCACTGCTATATTGTCCGTTTGGCAGGGAATGTTCAGGCGCCCAGGGAGCCAATTCCGATGTCGGGGTCACTGGCAACTTGCGCTAGTGTCTCGCGGAGGCGCGCGAGCTGTTCCGGCGTCAGATCGCGAAGTGGTGTGCGGACACTGCCACCGAACCAGCCGCGACACGTCATCACGGCCTTGGTCGTCTGAGGTTGGCCAAATTCCCGTATCAACGCGCGTATAGGATACCATTTGGCGTGTAGATCCCTCGCCCGGTTTGCATCGCCTGCCTGGAGCGAGCGTAAAGTCTTCAGAATGATTTCCGGAAAGGCGCTGGAATTTGTTGACGAGATGCCATGGAAGCCGCGCATGAGCGGACCCAGTAAATGCAGGTCCGAAGCGCATAGGACGCGGATCTTGTCCAGCATCCGTCCGGCGATGCGGTCAATGACGGAAGGTGTCAAATCGCCCTGTTTGACGCCGATGATTTTGGGAATATCCGCAAGTTGTTCCAGTAGTTCCGGAGAGATGGTAAGACCGATTTCAGGCATGTTGTAGATGACGACTCCCGTCCGGGAGACCGCCGCGATGTCCTTGAAATACTCTATGATGTGGCTATCGGTGACTTCCGAAACGTAAGGAGCGGTAATCATTGGTATGCCCCCCAGGTTGCCGGCGAGCTCTGAAAGCTCAGCAACAACCCGCGGATTTGAACTCGGCGCTCCGAACAGAACTGGAACGCGATCCCCGACAATATCAATGGCGCGTCGGAAGAGTTCTGCGCGCTCGTCCAAAGTCATCGACGCGAATTCACCATACTGGCCACCGACCAAGACACCGTCGTAGTCCAGGTCGATAACGCGTTCAATATTTGCTGACAAGGCGTCGTAATTAATGCTTCCATCAACCTCGAAGGGGGTCACTGCGATGTTGAATAGCCCTTGCAAGCTTTGCTGCGCATCGGCGGGATTGTCATACATTTTCCCGGGACTCCAGATAAAGAAACGCTAAGAAAATTTTTGTAAAATTGTACTAATTGTCACCAAATTAACAAACGCGTGTCCGTCCGTCAATATGCGGGCCCTTTCGATACAAGTGGAAATCGCCCTGGAACAACGGTCAAAAAAATTGAAACTCAATACCCAAGGTCGAGGTCGACCGTACGGGGAACAGGCTTTCCTAGAACAAATGCAGCCAGACTTTCGATACCAAAGTCGATGAGTCGCTCTTTAACACCGTCTGAACTCGAGGCCTGACCCGCCGTGGCTATCACGTTGGGGAATTTTACAAGATCCGCTTCGGGAATGGGATAGTGGTATTTCGGCTCCTTGTCTTGGTAATGCCACCAGCAGTCGGTTCCGAAATTGGCCAGACGTCCGTCTTCAAGAGCGTCATAAAGGGCCTTCAAATCAATGAGAGCGCCACGGGCAACGTTGACGAGGCGTGCGCCGGATTTCATGCTGTCAAAGGCCTGTCGATCCATGATGTTGGCGGTTTCATGGGTTAGTGGTAAGGCCAAAATCACGAAATCCGCCTCTCCCAGCGCTGCATGGAATTCCCCCGGACCGTAAATGCGGTCCACCGACCCACAGCCGCGGGCGGGATTGCGACGCACACCTAAAACCTTCATATCAAATGCCTTCGCGCGGCGTGCCACGGCCGACCCGATTGCGCCAAGACCAACCACTAAAAGAGTGCGATCAGCAAGCGTGGTGGCAATGTAATCTGGGTGCCACAAAGGCTGCCAATGGGCGTCCTTTACCCATTTGTCACGTTGTACAATTCGTTTGGCTAGACCCAGCATGAGCGCCATCGCATGTTCGGCGACGGCGATTGAATTAGCGCCGCTGGCGTTACAAAGATGCACGCCCCGAGCGCTCAGCAAATCGAGATCGAGATCATTACAGCCCGAATGCATCCACAGGAGAATTTTAAGGGCCCTTGATGCACGAATCGTTTCGCTCTCGACGACCCAGCCCATGATCGCTTCCACGTCTTCACAAAGATCTTCGATGTCGGCGTGCTGAATAGTGAAGCGCGAAAGCCCCGGTCGCGGTGCTGTCGGCATTTTAGGACTTACTACTTCGCAGTGTGGTGGCAGATGTTCCATGACCCGTGCTGTTTCGTCTGCCGTCGCAAACCAATTAAGGAGTACTTTCATGGTCATAAATCCCTTTCGAGCATGCAGCGAAATAATCCCTTAGCCTGGAGCTGAGGCCGACAACCCATGGCGTGTTAGTACTATATCGACGGAATTTAAACTATAAAAAAGTTCATGGCGGTGAACTCCCTGCGTCTCGCCAGTCTTCCAACACCCCTCAACAGGAGGCATCAATAGTCTCTATACTACCGGGGCCAGTCGTGGCACGTGAAATAACTGAATTTGCACGGCTTTACTCATCGCTGATTCAACTTGATGTTGGTTCAGCTCGAGAAGAAGCGGATCGTGAACAGGCGCCACTCTTGCGCAGGTAAAGTACTTTATGGTACATAAATGACAATTGGAAGTGGCATCTGGGAAATCTTGGATAACTTAAAAAGTTTGTGTAAAGTACCCTCGGCTGAAGGGATTTGGATTTCAGGAGGGGGCTCTCAATAGCCATTCGAATTGCCCAATCCGATGATAGAATAGGGAGGAAAAGTTGCGATGAAGTCTTTAATAAAATCTGTGGTGAGTGGCTCGACCGTCATGGCGGTTTTCTCTGCCGCGATGATAGCAGGGACACCGGCCCAAGCTCAAAGCTGTAAGGAGATGCAGGTCTACCTGAGCATCTCGCCTTTGCACCGTGAAAACGTGATGGCCTACATAGCGCCGAAGCTCAAGAAAAAGCATGGCACGACCTTGATCACAGAGGCGATCGGTTCAGCCGTGATGATCGAGCGTCTAAGCACGCAGGGCGACAAACCTCGTGTGACCATCGCTCATTGGGATGTGCCGATCGGGATGAAAGCGTGCAAGCAGGGTATGTGCAGCCCCATCGACGTGTCCAAGGCGCCGAACGTTGGAAACCTATATGATTGGGGTGTGGTGAAGAACGCCGCGGGCAAGCACGTCGTCATTGCGACGAACACGGTAGGCGTTGGCCTGATCTATCGGACCGACATCTTCAAGGATAAAGGCTTGGCCCCGCCGACCTCGTGGTCAGACCTGAAACGCAACGACCTTAAGGGCCGGGTCAGTATCACCCACCCGACCAGCACCTGGGGTACGGCGGCGTTGGTCATGCACGCGAGGCTGAACGGCGGAAGCGAGAAAAACATTGACCCCGGTTTTAAGACGACGATGGAGATCCTGCCCTATGTCAACAAGGTCCACCTATGGTCGTCGGAGATGTCGAATCTAGTCCAACTCGGCGAGGTGTGGCTCGCCACTACCGGATCGAACCTGGGGCCGTCGTTGAGGAAGAAAGGGCTGGCAGTCAAGTGGATTGTTCCCAAGGAAGGCTCGCCTTCCGTGGGAGGCGGTCTTTCCTTGGTGAAAAACGCACCTTGCCAGGATGTGGCCCATGATTACCTTCAGTTATACTACAATGACGAGTTCCAGTTGATGCGGATGAAGGATGGGGGCGTCACCTCTCCTACGAAGACGGTATGGAAGAGTACGCCGAGTGAACTCACTAACAGTCTTCCCATCAGGCCCGAAGAGTTCAACAGTCTTGTCCAACTGGACTGGGATGCGGTCAACAAGGATCGGCCGGGCTGGATCAAGCGCTGGCAGCGCGAGGTTCGTTAATCCAATACCATCGGTGAGCAGGCTCCTTCGGCGCGCAATAGGGTCGCTGGAGCCCGCTCCCTGCCGGCGGTAGCTTCTTCTCGGGCATGAGAGGTCTGACCCCTTCGTTGGTTTTTGGTCTGTTCCGATGCATGGGTTGACGGGAGTTCCGGAAAAAAATGTTAGGGCATGAGGCGCGCGATTCGGAGGCCGGCGTAGAGACGGCGGAGATAACGAGCGGACGGCCGGGCCTGCGCCTCGACGGTCTCACAAAGTTGTTCAATGAACAGGTCGTCCTCGATAACCTCAACATCGAAATGGCGCGAGGCGAGCTTCTCACGCTGCTTGGCCCGTCGGGTTGCGGAAAGTCGACGACACTCAACCTGATCGCCGGGTTTATTAAACCAGACGCTGGCAGCGTCATCCTGCACGGCAAGCTTGCCAACCAGCTCTCTCCCCAGAAACGGCGATTGGGAATGGTGTTCCAGTCGTGGGCGCTGTTCCCTCACATGACGGTATTCGAGAATATTGCCTACGGACTGCACAATTGGGAACTTTCCAATTCCGAGATCGCGGGGCGGGTCCAAGACATGCTCCGGCTCGTCCAACTCCCGGGGACCGACAACAAATTCCCGTCTCAGCTCTCGGGCGGCATGCAGCAGCGCGTGGCGCTCGCGCGCGCGCTGGTAACCGAGCCGGAACTTCTCCTGCTGGATGAGCCACTCAGTAATCTCGACGCCGCCCTCCGCAAGGAAATGGAGGTGGAGCTCAAGCGTATTCACAATCAACTGAAGATCACAACTCTGCTGGTCACCCATAGTCAGGAGGAGGCCCTCGTGATGTCCAATCGGGTTGCTGTGATGCAGGGCGGCCGCATCACTCAAGTGGCTACGCCGTTGGAAATTTACAACCAGCCGAGAACGCGGTTCGTCTGTACATTCCTCGGTGACGCCAACATTTTCGAAGGGGCCGTCAGGAGCAAAGACAAGGGCATGGCCGTCGTCGAGACCAACGATTTTTCGATAATGGCCGCGGACGAGGACGATAGGTTGCAGGTGGGCGAACGCGCCATTTTGGGACTTCGCCCCGAATATATAGAAATTACTCCGTCAGATGCGCGTACTGCAGATAACGCGATCCCCGCCGTTATAACCGATGTTATCTTCAAGGGTAGCAACATTACCTATTACTTGCGCGCGGGCGAGCAGGTAATTCTCGTCTTGACCCTGCCTTGGATGAATGAAAGCCCTTACATTGAGGGCCAGCAAGTACGGCTGCTTTTTCCCAAGTCAAGCCTCATGATCTTGGAGGACGACGAAGAAAGCGATGGGCAAACAGATGGCTGATCTCTCGCCCGCAATGGACCGAGCCGTAACTTGGACCAAGGGGTTTCTGGCGCGGCCCACCCAGTGGGGCGCGCTCGTTGCGCCCATGCTGGTGCTCGTTTTCATTTTCTTCGTCATTCCGATCCTCTATCTGATCCGCATGAGCTTCGCTGAGCAGGCGTTTGCGAAATCCGTTGTGCCCATATTTGGCGTGTACTCGCTGGAGAACTACGCCGAAATCTTCGGTGATATTTTTTTCCTCGAAATGATCGTGAATTCGCTCATCGTAGGGACAGGAACAGTGGTGGCGACACTCCTTATTAGCTATCCGATCGCGTACTATTTAACGTTGACCCGTGGCTGGGAGCGGACCCTCATTCTTGTCGCGTGTCTGCTGCCGTTGTTCGTGAACATCATGGTTGCCGTTCTCGGCTGGTATATCCTGTTGCTGCCATTCGGCGTCATTCAGAATATGCTGAGTGCGCTGGGCCTGATTGAAGGGCCACTCGGCGCGCTCAAGAGCTCCTGGACCCTGATCATGGTGCTCACCTACGAACACATACCGTTCGCGATTTTAATCCTGGCCGCCAGTCTGCAAAACGTTGCGCGGGATAAGATCAACATGGCGCGAGTTCTTGGTGCTGGAGTATACCGAATCTTTCTCACAATCGTGTTGCCGCTGACAATGCCTGGCGTCGTTGCGACGGCGATACTGGTGTTCGCCCTCTCGATCTCGTCCTATCTTGTGCCGGTCCTGATCACTGGCCAGCAGGTAATGGTGCTGCCGATCGCGATCTTCAGTTACACCAGTTATCTCCTGAACTGGACCTTGGCCTCGGCAATCTCGTTGATCCTGTTGGTCATCGTTGCCGGGATTACTTTCAGCTTGACGATCCTGGCGAACCGCTACACGCGGCGCGGCGAGTGGGAGATTGTCTGATGCTGCTGGCGCTTCGCCTCTTCACTCACCTGATCGTGATCGTCATGCTGCTGCCAATCATGATGAGTCTCCCGATGGCGCTCACCGCCGGCTCTTACGTAACCTTTCCACCCGACGGCTTGAGCCTGAAGTGGTTCATCAGTTTGAGCCAGGACCTGATTCTCATGGAGTCGATCGGCCGAAGCCTCGTGCTCGCTCTGTTCACAGCCCTGTTTGGTGTGATCCTGAGCGTACCCACCGCCTTTGCCATCGAACGCGGGCGCCTTATCGGGCGGACGGCAATCGAGACGCTAATCACTGCGCCACGGATGATTCCGCAGATCGTTTTGGTCCTCGCGTTGCTGATCTACTACGAGTTCGTAGACCTCGCTGAGACCTTCACGGCGCTCGTCATTGCCCACCTTCTTATCACGGTGCCGTTGTCGTTCCGGACGCTGCACGTAGGAATTTCCTCGCTCGACCACAGGCTCGAGTGGAGCAGCGCGATCCTCGGGGCGAGCAGGGCACGAACTTTCCACAAGATCATCGTCCCCCACCTCAAGACATTCTTGATTGCGTCCTTCACCTTCGCTTTCATCATATCGTTCAATAACGTCACTATGGCGCTGTTTCTGTCGGCGGTCGGCGAGAGAACACTACCCGTGGAAATGTTCAACCGTATGTATGTTGGTGGCATGACGCCGGTCCTTTTGGCGATCGGTTTCGTACTCGCGGTGGTGGGAGCGGTAACCTTTATCGTACTCGACCGGACCATCGGCGTGCTTAAATACCTGAGCGGACATAATTGATCTGAGGGAGAAGGCGCATGCGTATTCGATCCGTTACCGTGTTCACTGCCGATTTGACCTTGGCCAACCCATTCGAGCACGCCTCTTCTGGACGAATTGAGGCACTAAACGATATCGTGCTGCGCCTCGAGAATGAGGACGGTCATGTCGGTTACGGGGAAGTCCGCGGCAACGTCCATTACGTGACCGGCGATACCCAGGGCCGGGTGCTGGCGGTGCTCCGCGAGCTTTTGGCGCCGGCGCTTCTCGGGATGGATGCCACCTCGCCGCAGGCTGCTATGGAGCGAATCGTTGGTATGGTAGTTGGCAATTCCTCGGCCAAGGCGGTCATCGACTCCGCTTTGCACGACCTCTTTTGCAAGGCCCTCGATTTACCGGTTCATGTTCTGCTTGGCGGCCGGTTGCAGGAATCACTGCCTACTCACGCGACTCTGCCATTCGCCGCGCCGGAAGAGACCAGGCAATCGGCCACCGAATACCTCGAGGCAGGTTTCCGGACGCTCAAGTTGCGTGTGGGCCTCAAACCCTTCGAGCGCGATGTGGAACGCATGGCGGGGGTTCGCGAGGCGATTGACGGTCATCCCGACGGACCCAAGACAGTCCTAGCGATTGATGCCAACCAAGGCTGGCGAACGAAAGAGGCGATCCGCAATATTCGCCGGTTGTCGGAGTTCGGCCTGTCCTTTGTCGAACAGCCGGTGCCGATGGGCGACTATGCAGGGCTTCGAGAGGTGCGCCTTAACGTGGATACCGAAGTGATGGCCGATGAGTCCTGTGGCACCCCCGAGGACCTTCTGCGCCTGATTCGCGAGGAAGCGGTCGACTCGTTCCATTTCAAGATCTGCAAGGCGGGAGGGATCAGCCGCTTGATGAAGATGGTCGCTATCGCAGAGTCCGCCGGTAAGCCGTACGTTATCGGCCAGATGGACGAAGGAATGCTGGCCACGGCCAGTGCTATCCACTGTGGGCTCGTGTGCCGGGCAAAATCCACTGAGCTCGGGGGTTTCCAGCGCATCGCGAAGCAGCCCTATCGCGGTATCGAAGTACGAAACGGAGCTATCCACATTGCCGACCGGCCGGGTCTTGGTATTGAGGTGGATGAAAGCGGACTCGACCTTATCGAGCGTCTGGAATTGTAAACCGGCTGTTGGATCGTCAAAAAGGGCTGAAAAAGGACAAGATTAAGCTTCAACCTAAGGAACGACGCGATGAAAATTCAGAAAGAACTCTTCTTTACGCTCGACGAGTATGAGCAAAGGCTAAAATCGCTCCGCGAAAAGATGGCGGCCAGAGAACTCGATGTGCTCCTACTGGCGTCTCCAGAGAACCTCTATTACGTCTCCGGCTATCAGACTTTTGGCTTTCACAACTACCAGCTCCTCGGCGTGCCGCTCGAGGGCGAGCCGTTTTTGATCCTGCGTAATTTGGAGAGCTACCTGGCTCAGCGCTACGCCTGGATCGAGGACGTCGTCGTCTGGGACGACACCAAGGATCCGAATACGGTCACGGTTGAGGCGCTGCGGGCGCGCAAACTTCTCGGCAAAAAGGTCGGCATCGAAGAACAGGCCTATTTCTTGCCGGTCCGTCATTGGCGCACGCTCAGGGAGCAAATCGACAGCCTTGTCGACGGTTCAGGTCTGGTCGAGCAGTGTAGGGCGACCAAATCAGTTCAAGAGGTCGCTTACATGCGTGAGGCGGCGAGACTCACTGACCTTGGAATGCAGGCAGCGGTGGAGGAGATCCAGACCGGCAAGAGCGAGAACGACGTGGCCGCTGGAGCCTTCGACGCCATGACGCGCGCCGGCTCTGAGTACCTTACACGCGACCCGATAGTCACTTCGGGCGACCGCTCAGGAATTCCCCACACTTGCTATTCCCGGCGTCAACTTCAAGACGGGGATACTGTGCTTATCGAACAAAGCGGCGTCTACAACCGGTATTACTCGCCGATGATGCGTGGTGTCTTGATCGGTGGTCCAAACCCGAAAATTGAGAGTATTGCTGACGTTTGCATTGAGGGGCTCAACGCGGCCATTGAAGCGATCCGGCCTGGTGCGACTGCGGGCGAGGTCGATGCGGCATGCCTCGCCGTGATTGAACGCGAGGGGCTATGGGAGAACTATCGCAAGCGGACGGGCTACTCGGTGGGAATTGGCTTCTCGTCCTGGGTCGAGGGTGGCGTGGCCAGTCTCAAGGCAGATGATCCCACCGTTCTCAAACCCGGCATGTGCTTCCACATCCCGGTGGCAATCCGCCTCTACGGTGAGGCCGGGCTCGGTTTTTCGGAAACGGTCCATGTCACCGAGACCGGGGCTGAAATTCTTGGAGCCACACCCCGAGAGCTTGCCCGCCGATGAGCGAGGCAGCCTGAGTACGGGTGTCTTTGGTTCCGTGGATGGGACCTGTAGTGAGGAGAAACAGCAATTGAAGAACAATCTTTCCAAGGATACGCTTGAAGCGCTCTCACGGGCAATCGTCGAGCGCCGCGAGGAGATGCTCAAATTCCTCGAGAGGATCGTGAACACTGATTCGCCAACCGAGGACAAGATGCTGTCCGACCGCGTCGGCGACATCCTGCAGGAGAAAGCCGAGACCCTGGGCATGACTTGCATACGCGATCCTCAGACAGAGTTTGCGGACAACCGTGTCTGCAGGTTCGTACCAGGGTCCCAGCCAGACACTGCGCCGAGGATTTTAATGATTGGGCACTTTGATACGGTCTACGCCGCAGGCACCACCAACGAGCGCCCCTTCCACATTGATGGTGACATCGGCTACGGTCCAGGTACGTTGGACATGAAGGGCGGCCTGACCGTTGCGCTCTTCGGGCTGCAAGCACTGCGAGAGGTCTATGGCGAGATTCCTCTCGCAACCACCTTCATCTTCAACGGCGACGAGGAAATCGGGTCGCCGTGCTCACGCCAACTGGTCATCGAGGAGGCAGCGCGCCACGACCTCGTGCTGGTGTTCGAGCCTGGTCGACCTGGACCTTGTGTGACACGCACCCGCAAGGGTGTGGGCATCTTTTATCTAGACGTGGAGGGCGTTGAGGCGCACGCGGGCATCGAGCCGGAAAAGGGAGCAAATAGCATCTTGGAGATGGCTCACAAGATCGTCGAGATCAGCGCGCTTAATGATGCCGAAATAGGCACGGTTGTCACCCCCGGTGTCATTGAAGGTGGGACTAAGCCCTATGTCGTGCCCGGAGCCTGCCGGCTCTCTATTGACAGTCGCGTACCCACGATCGCAGAGCAGGAGCGCATCGTTCGTGGCCTTGAAGCCATCACTGAGAAGACTTGGGTGTCAGGAACCAAGAGCCACCTGGAAGGCTCCTTTCATCGTCCCCCAATGGAGGCGAGCGCAAAATCTCTCGAATACATTGATCTACTGCAGCAGGTGAGTCGAGAGGTCGGGTTCCCCCTCGGCGCGGCATCGACCGGTGGTGCTTCTGACGCCAATCTGACGGCGGCAGCCGGAACGCCTACGATTGATGGCCTCGGCCTTCATGGTGGGCGCGCGCACAGTGGGGATGAATTTATAGAAATACCGAGCATCACCGCCAAATGCGAGGTGCTTGCAGGCTTTCTGGGGTCACTTGCGGCGGGCGCCTCTCAGGAATCTGACGTCGCGTAATGGGAGTGGCGCTCAAGGACAAGATAGCGCTGGTAACGGCTGCCAGCCAGGGACTCGGCCTCGCCTGCGCCAAAAGCCTTGCTGAGGCGGGCTGTGCGGTTGCTATCTGCGGCCGACGCCAGGAAATTGTTGAAAACGCTCGGCGTGATCTGGAAGCGAGCGGTGGACAGCCGATCGTTGGAGAGATTGCCGACCTGACCTGCGCAGCGGACCTCGAAAGGCTTGTCTCAACAGTACAAGAGCGGCTCGGGGGCCTCGACATCCTTGTCGTCAACTCCGGCCACATACCCTATGGCGGCCTTGAGGATTTTGAGGACGAGCAGTGGTACCAGGCTTTCGATCTTCTGTTGATGAGCGCAGTGCGCCTTTCCCGTCTCGCCATCCCGGCGATGCGGCGACGCGGTGGTGGCGACATCGTCTTCATCGCCTCTTCGACGGTGCGCAATCCACCGCCGCATCTCCTGCTTTCGACGGTCATGCGGGTCGGCATCACCGGGCTGGCAAAGACAATGGCGCGCTCCCTTGCTAGTGAGAACATTCGGGTGAACGTCATCTTGCCGGGGCTGTTCGATACGGGGCGGGTAGCCCAGCGGATTGATGACCTCATGATTGAGAGAGGGCTT
>CAYNZV010000117.1:0-12553 GCA_964401715.1 uncultured Gemmatimonadaceae bacterium
ACGGAATGGGTGACGCGGCCATTGCATTCAATTCTCGGCGTGGCATTGAAGTCCGATCGGTAACTTTCTTTCCGGAGAAACTACTGGCACCCGTCGGGCTGCGCGGCCATGCCCAAACCGAAAACGGCATAGCGGTCAATTGGCAACCGGTAAGTGGCATGCGGAGCTATCGTTTGTATCGGAATGGGGAGTTGCTGAGCAGTGATTTGAGGTTAACGGAATTCTTTGATAACGACGTTACGGCCGACAAAGCCTACGTCTATTCGGTGGCGGCAGTTGATGGTGACGGAGTCGAAGGTGCGAGGAGCGATGAGGTGATGATAACAGTACGTCCTCCGACGCGCGCGTTGTACGTTACTGTCGTTGCTCCGACTCAAATAGCGATTCAGTTTGCCGATTCTATGGCAGAACCTAAAACGCATCAATTCGAACTTGCTGGAATCGGGCATCCGACGTCGGTGGTACTCGATCGCGGCGATTCACGAGTCGTCCTGGGTTTTGAATCAGAACTTCCCGATTCGGGAGCCGTGGAGCTGGTTATGTCCGCTATGCGGGCGGTTGACGGCACCCCCTTGGCGTTGTCCAAGTCGAGGCTCCTTGTGGAGCTTCGACCTTTCCGTGCTGTAGTGCAGGTTGTCGGAGCTGAGGTTGTTGGTCCGCACCGAGTCGAGCTGCAGTTCGATGGAGGGGTTTTCTTCGAGAGCGACGCAGACAGTATATTCAGATTTTCCGACGAAAGGCTCCAGATACAAAACGTAGAGATTTTGGGGGCAGACCGTTTGGCGCTCAACCTTGCGAGCGCCACCCCATTGTTGGCGCGAGGTGAAACCGTTCAGTTAGTGATTTCGAGGTTACCAGATGCCAACGGTAATCTGATCAACGAGCATGTGCCGTTGCGAACCGTTGCTGCAGATTTAACCGGAGTAACCGTGTTCCCTAATCCGTTCAAGCCTCATCGCGGGAAGCTGGTTTTTGCCAATCTGACCGCCACTGCTACGATACGAAGCTTTGATGTAACCGGGCAGTTGGTACAGACGCTCGTCGAAGACAGCAGCGATGGCGGTTTTCGTTGGGATGGAAGCAATGAACAAGGCAAGTCGATAGGTGCCGGGCTCTATTTCTATACCGTCTCGTCCGATACCGAGTCAGTCCGGGGGAAGTTTGCCGTGGTCACCAAATAAGAAGGGAGGTCGATAGAACTATGGTTCGCGTTGGAATCGTAGGAGTCGGTTTCATGGGCGTGACCCACTACAAGGCGATACAGAAGGTTCGAGGTGGCAAGGTCGTTGCCGTCTGCACCCGGGATCCACGCAAGTTGAAAGGAGACTGGAGCAGCGTTCAGGGTAACTTCGGAGACAGCGGGGGGGTGCAAGATCTGACCGGGGTTGCCCAATATCGGTATTTCAACGAGCTGATTGATGATCCCGATGTGGATTTGATAGACATATGCTTGCCGACTCCGAAACACTTTGAATTTTGCAAGGCCGCCTTAAACGCGGGCAAACATGTTCTGGTGGAGAAGCCGATTTGCCTGTCGCTTCGAGAAGCGGACCGTTTGCTGGCTGTGGCGAAGAAAGCAAAGCGGTATCTCATGGTTGCCCACGTGCTCCGTTTTTTCCCAGAGTTCCGGCTGATAAAGGATCTTCTGGTCAAGGGTAGTTACGGCAAGATCCAGGCGATGCACCTGAAACGTGTGACCTCGAAGCCCGATTGGCGAGAGCCGAAAGAAAACGGAGGTCCTGCCATCGACCTGCACATTCACGACGTCGATTTCGTGCAATACCTGTTCGGTGTTCCGGCGGCCGTTACTTCATCAGGATACCGCGACCGCAAGGGTGTCGTCGAATACATCCACACCCATTATCACTTCGACAAGCGTATATCTGTCAGTGCGGAGAGTGGTTGGTTGTCCCAAGCGGGTTGTCCGTTCGAGCACGGTTACGATGTCTATTACGAGAACGCAACCTTGAAGTTCAATTCCAGTTGGGGCAATTTCCCGCAGTTACTCACCGCGGACGGGAAAATCCGCCGTCCCATCTTGACTCGAAAGGACGGTTTTGTCGCGGAACTGCAAGAGGCGGTGGACGCAGTACGTTACGGCAAACCCTCGCGCATCATCGGCGGAAATAGCGCGCGCAATTCGGTCGCTGTCTGTCTGAAAGAGATCGAATCGGTGGAGAGAAGCCGAAAGATCAGAATCCTGATTTGAGGAGCTCCAATTTCAGGCGGGTTTCCATCCGTTTAGCGTGCTGGCAAACTGAACATCTGACCGCGTAACCGCTTTCTCGCTGTGGGTGGTAACCGAGACCGCAATCGTTTTGGAGCCGGTATCCATCCTGAAGTCCGGGTGGTGATTCATATCGGTTATGGTCTTGACCAGATGATTCAAGAAGGAAGTTATGTCGCGAAAATTATCGAAGGTGAAGTCTCGTGAGATGATGGTGTCACTCCGAGACCAACCTGCGAGGTTTGCGAGTTCGGCGTCCACCTCGTCGGCGTTAAGAACTGTTTTGTCTTCTGCCATATGGTTTCTCCCTCGTTAGGCAACTGCGTCTCTGAATTTCCAAGCCGATTCTCTCTATGTCAATGCCAACACGTTGACGCAAAGCCGGTTGGCTCCTAGCTTCAGCGAAGAGCCGGAAATTCTTCAAAGGGTTGACGATTGGCAATGAGCGAGTCCAGTAGAATCTTCCATTTGGAGAACGTGGATGTGCGCGTGACCGTCGAGTGGGGCCGTGCGCAAGTCACAGTAGAAGAGGTGCGTGGGTTGGGGCCGAACGCCATTCTTAGGTTGGACAGTGCAGTTGATGATCCCCTCGACGTGCGCGTCAACGGCAAATTGATCGGGCGAGGCAAGATGGTAATCGTCGGCGACAGCTATGCAGTACAGATTACTCAATTCGTTGATGCCGACACCTGACTACAGCTGGGGATATGGAAAAAGGGACGAGGGAATAACCCTCGCCCCTTTTTTTGTTTAAAAGGAAGAGTAGTCCGCTTGGTTTAATGCGGATGCGGATGTCCACCTGCTGCTGGAGCCTCTTTCTCCTCGGGCTCTTCTGTGACCATCGCGTCCGTGGTCAACAACAATGCGGCAATGCTGGCGGCATTGCTCAGAGCGGTGTGAACAACCTTGGTGGGATCGATTACACCCATCTTCACCAGGTCGCCGTACTCTTCGGTAGCGGCGTTGTAGCCATAACCGCTCGTTTTCTTGGCTGCCACGTTTTCTACCACGACAGCCCCTTCTTGGCCGGCGTTAACGGCAATCTGACGCAGTGGCTCTTCGAGTGCGCGCCGGACGATCTTGATGCCCGTAGTTTCGCCGTCGTTGGAACCTTTGAGTGTGTCCAAGGCGGATGTGGCGCGAATCAAAGAAACGCCACCGCCAGGAACGATGCCTTCTTCGACGGCGGCCCGCGTTGCGTGTAGAGCATCCTCCACGCGTGCCTTCTTCTCTTTCATCTCCGTCTCGGTTGCAGCGCCGACGCGAATGACGGCAACACCGCCGGCCAACTTGGCTAAACGCTCTTGCAGCTTTTCGCGATCGTAATCGGAGGTGGTTTCTTCGATCTGATTCCTGATCTGCTCCACTCGACCTTTGATGTCAGCTGGTTTGCCGGCGCCTTCGACGATGGTCGTATCTTCCTTTTCGATGACCACTCGTTTGATCCTACCTAGATCAGATAGCTGAACGCTATCTAGAGTGATACCCAGATCTTCGGTAATGACGGTACCACCGGTCAGGATGGCAATGTCTTCGAGCATCGCCTTACGACGGTCGCCATAACCGGGTGCTTTGACTGCAGCAATCTGCAACGTGCCGCGGATCTTGTTCACCACCAGCGTCGCCAGCGCCTCGCCTTCCACATCCTCGGCGAGGATCAGCAGCGGCTTGCTGGATTTGGAGACTTTCTCCAACAGCGGTAGCAAGTCCTTCAGGTTCGATATTTTCTTCTCGTGGATCAGCAGGTAGGCGTCCTCAAGCACGGCCTCCATGCTCTCCTGGTCAGTGACGAAATAGGGCGAAAGGTAACCCCGATCGAACTGCATGCCCTCAACCACGTCGAAGGTGGTCTCGGTGCCTTTGGCTTCCTCGACGGTAATGGTTCCGTCTTTCCCAACTTTGTCCATGGCATCAGCTATGATGTCTCCGATGGAACTGTCGCCGTTGGCGGAGATGGTGCCGACCTGGGCTACTTCGCTGTGATCTTTTACTGACTTGCTCTGCTTGGCAAGCTGGCCGACGACGCTGTCGACCGCTTTTTCGATGCCGCGTTTGATTTCCATGGGCGAAAAGCCGGCGGTAACTGCTTTCAGGCCTTCGGCGTAGATCGATTCGGCCAGAACGGTTGCAGTCGTGGTCCCATCACCGGCTACGTCGCTGGTTTTTGACGCCACTTCCTTAACCATCTGGGCGCCCATGTTTTCATATTTGTCGGGGAGCTCGATCTCTTTTGCTACGGTGACACCATCCTTGGTCACGGTGGGAGAACCCCAGCTCTTGGCGAGTACGACGTTGCGACCGCGCGGGCCAAGGGTAACCTTCACAGCACGGCTGAGTTGCCGGATGCCGGTGAGAATCTTATCGCGCGATTCTTCGCGAAAGGCGATTTGTTTGGCTGGCATTGTGAATGTTCCTTTCTGTTAACCGACGATGGCGAGTACGTCTTCCTCGCGCATGATTAGGAACTCTTCACCCTCGATTTTGACCTCAGTACCGGAATACTTGCCGATAAGAACCTTGTCGCCTTTCTTCAGTTCGGGCTCAACCCGTGCACCGCTGTCCAACTTGCCGGGACCGACCGCAACAACCTCGGCTTCTTGGGGTTTTTCCTTCGCGGTGTCGGGGATAATGATGCCTCCGACCTTCTGTTCATCGTCGTCTTCAAGACGCTTGACTAAGATGCGGTCAGCAAGTGGTTTGATCTTCGGTTTGGCCATGAGATTTCTCCTCATTGTGGGGTTGACGTAAAGCGTAAATCGCTGTCTCCATAAAGGCAAATAGCGTGCCATGAATTCTGTGTAAATCGTAAGTAATTGTAAAATAAATTGTTTACGTAATTTCTTTTATGGTTACCATAGAGCCGGATATCAAATAGAATTCCCAAATCGGGAACGCTCGACGCGATGTGGATCGTAAGACTTATCCTTAAGTGTATATTTTATAGATATTTTTGTGCAATTCCCATTTAGAGATCCACGTTGTTCTTATTCTCATAATGGTAATGCAAGGTGTTGTTTGGTAAACGGAAGCCCGAAAAGGTATCTTCTTGTCGTTACATATCATTATTTGTCTTGAGAGTATTATTGGATCTTGTCACTTGACCGCAAGAAGGGCCGGTAATGAGTGTTATTTCGAATGAGCTTAGCGAGTAGTTGGCTCGGTTTGCTTGGAAACCGGGTAAACATCGGTGAGTTCGTACCTGTGCGGAGGAGGGGCTCCAAGCCTTACGTCACCAATAACCGAGAAGGTATCTACGTACCCTCATAGCTTGTTGCAACAGCGGTCCTCCTGCTAATCGCGATGTACGATCTCGAAAACAAAGTTGTTCTGGTTACTGGTGCCAGTAGCGGCATTGGCTGGTGTCTGGCTCTCGAACTGGCAGCGTGTGATGCGCAGCTCATTCTGCTGGCGCGCCGTCAACAACGGCTGGAAGACCTGCACCATGAGATCGTCGTCAAGCACGGTGGCGATCCGGTAGTCGTGGTCGCAGACGTGGCAGATGCAAATAGTGTCCGCGAGGGGGAGAAGAAGATCGCAGAAAAGTTCCCAGATGGGGTGGATGTGCTTATCAACAACGCCGGCCGAGGATTGCACAGTGCTTTCGCCGAGGCGGATTCACAACAGCTGTCTGCGATAGTAGAAACGAACCTGACGGGTGTAATACGTTGCACCCAGGCCGTGCTTCCCAAGATGATTGCGCGCGGCGACGGCTGTCTGGTCTTCATCTCCAGCGTATTGGGTGAGCTGCCGGCTCCGAATAACGCGGTTTACGGAGCTACGAAATTTGCCATATCTGGATTGGCAGAAAGCTTGGAATACGAACTGACTCCGAGGGGGATCTCGGTGTTATTGGTCGAGCCCGGCCTGGTACCTACCGAGTTTGCGCAGGTCAGCGGCACGCCACCGGGAAAATACAGCCGTCTTCCGCATACGACGCCCAAACAAGTCGCACGGCGAATCGTTGCTGCTATCGTACAAGGTCAGCGTCGACTCATTCCCGACCGTTTTGCGAAAATCGGGATATTGTGGCGTCGTTTTTCGCCGCGGACGTGGCGGATTTTCTATCGGAATGCGTTGAAAAGAGTCGGTTAAACCTAAGTAGCGAGGCCGAGACTGGCTGTCACCACTGCTCGGCTTCAACCATTTCCCGCGCCAGGTTGCCCAGTTCTTCAACCAATTCAGATTGGTTGTCGGTACGCGCTTTGTTGGTGATCTGCATGGTGAGGGCGATCAAACCCAATCCGAAGATCCGTTGCAGGCTCTGCGGCGAATCTGGCTCTAGATCAGGAACCAACTCGCTCAGTTTGTCTAGCAGCTGCTTGTGTTTCTCTGAGATTTCAATAACCTCGAGCGGCATCTTTACACCGGGATCAGAAGAGGTTCAGATTCGATTCGAACCATTGTAACCATTCCGCTATCTCACGGCAAAAGTCTCTCAGACATTCATCAACACCTTGACCCCTTCTAGGTCGAACTGGAAACTCATTTCTCGCAAACCATGGTCCGCCATGGTCTGTCGCAGGACTTCCCGATTTTCCGCGGGACAATAAAACATCATGAAACCCCCGCCTCCAGCACCCAAGATCTTGCCTCCCAGAGCCCCGGCCTCGCGCCCCGCTTCGTACCAACGATCGATAACCAAGTTAGTCATCATCGACGATCGTTTTTTCTTGGCGTGCCAGTGTTCGTCAAGCAGGTGGCCGAATCGATGCAGATCGCCGGTCTCCAAGCTATCCTTTATCTGCAGCCCGATCCGTTTGACCTCGTGAAGGCTCTCGACGACCTGTGGGCTGCCTTTTTTTGTCTCCGTTTGCTGTTCCGCGAGTATGTCAAAGCTCTCCCGTTCGATGCCAGTGAAGAACAGAACCATGCTGTTTCGCAGCTCCTCTTCGGTGTGAGTACTTAGCTGAAGCTGTGACACAGTTACTTGGCCACTTCGTTCTATGTTAAGGCAGGTTATGCCGCCAAACGCCGCGATGTAATGGTCGTGTTTCCCCGCCGGCTGGCCGGCTCGCTGCGACTCGACGTAATACGCCTCTTCTGCCAACTCCTGAGTTGTGATTTGATGACGGGTGTGCCCATGGAGTGCGGCCAGCAAAGCGACGGTAAACGCGCCCGACGAACCCATGCCGGTGCGTCCGGGCACGTCGGCCATGGAGCTGATCTCTAGACCGCCGCCGATTTTCAAATGTATCAAGCCCTCGCGCAACAGCGGGTGCTCAATATCGGCAGGATGGTGAACCCGTTCGGTCTGCGAGTATTTAACGCGCATGAAGTCTTCGACCTTCAAGGTATTGAGTTGGATATATACGTATTTGTCGATGGCGGCGCTAAGGACGAAGCCACCGTGGTCGGAGTAGTAGGACGCAAGGTCAGTACCGCCGCCGCCCAAGGGTATGCGAAGTGGCGCTCGAGTGGTAATCACGCGATCTCTTTAGGGTAGTTCGAACGCCCCGACACGCACCTGTTCGAGCGCGTGTTCGTATCTTGAAGGCGTGTCGGTGGAAAGTAGCTGACCGTGCAACAGGTGTCCATGAAGTGACCGTCTGTCTTCCAGCATCGCCGGAAAGATGTCGCGACCGAAATCGCACGGTCGGTCGTCGGGGATATTCTCGAGAAACTCGGGTTCTAGTACGTAAATCCCGGCGTTTACCAGGTATCCTTTGAATACTTCCTCCGGTTTCGGTTTTTCCACGATCTTGGTGATGCGGCTTTTGTCGTCCACCTGAATGATCCCGCGAGTGGTCGGGTCGGCCATCGGCAGCAAGCCGATAGTAGCCATGCAGTCCGAATCGTAGTGGTTCTGCCATAGCAAACTCAAGTCGACGTTGCAGAGGTTATCACCGTAATAAACTAAAAAACGCTCGCGGAAATGACTGCGAAGTCTGGCCACGGCGCCAGCCGTGCCAAGTAGTTGATTTTCTCGCGAGTAGGTTATGCGAGCTCCCCATGGTTTACCGGTACCGCAGAACGCCTCGATTTCGTCCGGAAGATGGTGGAGGTTGATAGCGATGTCGTCGAATCCGTGGCGAACCAGAAGGCGAATCACGTGCTCCAGCAGCGGCTTTCCGGCGATCGGTATCAGCGGTTTTGGGCACGTATCGGTCAGTGGCTGTAGCCTCCGGCCGCGACCTGCGGCGAGAATCATCGCCTTCACGATTGCGTTCTGCGAATCACGTTTGCTTGCCGCATTTTTCGTTCTGAGTCCCCATAGAAGTCGCCTAGGTTGGGCTGGTCTCGTGCCCATTCTATATATGAGGAGATGATGGTTTCTAGGGGAAGCCGGGGTTTCCAGCCGAGTCGGCCGAGTGCCGCGGAAGAAGAAAAGGTATGACGCGTGTCGCCAAAACGGTAATCACCTGAGACCTTGGGTTCGAGATCCTTGTTGGCGATGCGAATCACCGCGTGGGCGTAGTCTAGCACTGAGGTTGGTTGCTGGCCGCCGACGTTGAACGAGCAGAATTCTGCAGGCGCGCTTTCGAAAGCCAAAAGATTGGCGGCGGCTACATCGCTTACATGCACGTAGTCACGTAGCTGTTTTCCGTCTTCGTAGCAGACAGGTGAATGGTCGTGTAACACCCTCATGGTGAAAAGACGACAGATTCCAGAATAGGCATTATAGAAAGAGTTTCTTGGGCCTTGTACGATCGAGTACCTCATACATACCGTCGGAACGCCATACTTGCGGCCCAGCTGGTGGGCTGCAAGTTCCAGCGCGTACTTGGAAATCCCGTAGGCCGTGTGTGGGCGTACGACCTCCTCGGTGATCTCTGCGGGCACCATTTCGGAGCCACACTGGGGACAATGCACCTCCCAATCGCCCCTAACCAACTGCTCTGCCGGTCTGCTGTCTGGGAAAACGGTTCCGTGCCGCGAGCACCTGTAGTTGCCTTCCCCGTAAACTGACTGTGATGATGCTAGGACCACCTTGGTGACCGGCAGCTGCTTGGCCGCAATGAGCTCAAACAACAGCGCCGTGCTCACCGTGTTGACCTGAAAGAAGGTGCTGAAGTCGGGCATGTAGTCCTGATAAGCGGCGAGGTGGAACACGCCCTCGACTCCGTCTAGCGCTTCTTGCCAATCGTCTTTGTTTCGCACATCCCCTTGCAGCTTTTCAACGTCGCCGGGCAAATAGGTTGGCCAGGCATGTGGATGCACGCGTTCTTGGAGACTGTCCATGACCCGGACGTTATACCCCTTCTCCAAGAGCAGATCAACGGTGTGTGAGCCGATGAATCCGGCACCGCCGGTGACGAGTACAGGACTACTGCGACCCAAGATTAGATCCTTATTGAAACGGTTACGCCCGCAGAAAAAAGCTCTCAAGCGTAAGTAAAAAATGAGCTTATCACAATATCGCCTAGTTGTAAAAAAGACTACGGGATTGTATTTCCGCCTCTTATTCGCCTTGGAATAATCTGTGCAAACGTATACCATTTTCCTTGACTTTGGGAGGGACGATTTTTACTTTCGCACCTCCTCGGGAAGGTACACATGGTCAAATGGGATCGTCTGCTCAGTGCCGAGCGCGTGATTGTGGGCCTCCGTGCCACGCGAAAGTTCGATGCTATCCGTGAGCTAGCTGCTGTTATAGAGGGCGATGCTGCGGTTGGCGATTACAATCGATTCCTAGCCGATATCATCAAGCGCGAGAAGCAGGGGTCGACCGAAATCGGGTACGGTGTCGCCATTCCCCACGTTCATGAGGAGTATATCCAACGGCAGATCCTTGCACTTGGCATTTCGCAAAAGGGCATCGATTTCCAAGGTATGGACGATACTCTGGTGCGAATCGTCGCATTTTTTGCGAGTCCTCGAAAACACCAGAAGCAGCACATGGAACTTCTGGCGGCGCTGTCCAGACAACTGCAAACGGAAACGACCCGCGAGCGGTTGATAAGTGCCAAAGATGCTGCCGAGGTGATAGAAGTTTTCACTGGCGTCGCGCAGCCGGTTTGAGGCGTATTACCACGTAGCTACAACAGAAGTAACAATTCTCTCCAACATCGCCAATATTCCCAATCGCCTTTTGATGAAGCACGACATTTCCTGCGCTGTTCAAGGACTGACCGGAAACGGATGGGCCTGTTTAGCCTCTGGGACTGCGTTCAGCCGGCGTTCGCCTGTGGTGGTCGAACGCCTGCAGCATTTGCTGAATGGCGGCGTGCTCGGGCATGAGATTCTCCTGCATACCGCCGATTGATCTCCGGCATGCAGCCCTGCAACGAGCTGTTCTTACGGCTGATGCCGTGACGCTTCCGACCGCGATATTTGGAAAAAGTACATGGAGGGTGATTATTTGTTCGACATCGAGACTCACTAGGGATGATGTGCACTTAAGGTAATGTCATCGCTCTTTCTAGAAGGGCCTGTGGGTGCCGGGAAGACGACACGGGCTATCGTTCACATTCAATCCCTCATAGACGCCGGTGTCCCAGCTAGCTACATCCTTCTTCTAACACCACACCGTAGCTACAACCGTCCTTACAAAGAGGGGATTGACCTCCAATCCTGGTACGCCCTTGGTAAAGGGACCATAGGAGGGCTGGCGCGTCGATATGTTTCCCTTTTTTGGCCAGCAATATATCAGAACTCGCGGTATACCTTCTCTGAATTATTGGAACCAACTTTCGTCAATTATGAAGCTGCGCAGTACTTCATGGCCCGGCTTGTCTCCCTTCGCGTAGAGCAAGGCTATTTTTCGGAACTGAAGCTGACGCGACAGCACCTTTGCAGTCAACTCCTTGACAATCTCAACAAGACGGCCGTTAACGGCATTCCTCTAAGTGATTTAGGTGCCTATTTACGATCGGCAAGAATTTCTGAGGACAGGAAAGAAGTGGCAGACGAGATCACGGATACCGTCACTGCCTATCGTGATTTCTGCGCGGAACACAACGTAATCGACTTCTCACTCTGTATAGAACTGTTTCGAGATCTGATCAGGGACGGGTACGGGGCTAAAACCCATCTCTTTGCCCAGTATCGCCATCTGGTTTACGACAACAGCGAAGAAGACGTACCGATGGCGCACGACTTCGTACGAGATTGGATGAAACACGAGGCTGCGCCAGAAACTGTCTTAGTGATCTTCGACCAAGGTGGCGGGTTCCGGAAGTTCCTGGCCGCGAATCCTAAGAGTGCTCGCAGCCTTCAGAAGGAATGCAGCGAATGTGAGGTGCTTGGGGCGAGCACTCTAGTACCCTCGTCGCTCGTCAATTTCGGTTACTGTCTAATCAATTCGATCACTGATGCTGCGACTTATGCGCTCGAACACGATTCTGGACCTCAGCGTTTTCACATCAGCTCTGAGAGACTTCACCATCAGATGGCACTAAGTGCTGTTCGCCGGGTCGAATCGTTGATAAACTCCGGGCACAAGGCGCATGAGATTGTCATCATCAGTCCTTTCCTAAGTGACAGCCTATACCACGCGCTCACGACCGGTCTCGGGAAATCGGGCATCGAAACTTATCGTCATAGACCGTCCCGATCGCTCCGGGACGAACCAACCACAAAAGTTCTGTTGACCCTGACGGCACTTGCTCATCCCTCTTGGCAACTGCCGAGGCCATCGAAGGAAGCTGTTTGCCACATGATGATAATGATTCTTGCAGGCGCGGACCTGGTGCGCTCGTCGCTATTGACAACCGCGGTGTATGAGCCGTTGGCTAAGTCGCTGGGAATGAGAATTTTTGAGGATGTTCAGGTGGACTTGCGCGATAGGATTACCTATCGGCTAGGGGAAGGATACGAAAAGTTTCGCCGTTGGATAGAAGACTATGTCGCCGGACCAGAGCTTCCCATAGATCACTTCTTAAGCCGGCTTTTCGGGGAACTGCTGTCACAACCAGGCTTTGGGTTTCACAACAATATACAGGCGGGCGTTGAGGTTGGTTCTCTGGTGGAGTCGGCACGCAAATTCCGCCAATCCATAGGTCACATTGTCAACGGACAACAAGAAATAATTGGTCAGGCTTACGTAGAGATGGTACAAAACGGCGTGCTTGCCGGCTCTTATGAGGTCGAGTGGGAATTATCACAAGCGGCTGTTCTTGTCTCACCTGCGCACACTTTTCTGTTGAGCAATAGGCATTTCGCTCACCAACTGTGGCTTGACGTAAGCAGTACAACCTGGTATCGCCGGATTCATCAACCATTGACGAACCCATATGTGTTGAGCAAGGATTGGAACCTAGAATATCGTTGGTCCGCAACGTGGGATCAACGTTTTGAAATGGAGAGATTAACGCAGATCGTGTTTGGCTTGTTGATGAGGTGTACCGATTCGATTCATTTGTTCGCAAGCGAATTAAACGCCTACGG
>CAYNZV010000118.1:0-6327 GCA_964401715.1 uncultured Gemmatimonadaceae bacterium
CGCCGGTTTCTACGGATACGGTGCGGAGGAAATAGAGCGCGGTATGGACAACCTGAGCTTGCTCGACGTAAGCAATGTTCAAACTGCGTAGTTGCCATCGTTCCCAACGCGGGCACCGTCTTTCACAGCGTATGGTTCACTGTTTCCCCAACTGACAAAACGACGCAGGCGCGAATCCACATTGTCGGCTCAATTCAGGGTATAATTTGGGACAACGCCATCTGGCGAACCTCACTGTTGGGTGGGCTGCTACGGAGCATGCCACCACGCCTTGACAGTAGCGACTATATGTGGCTAATATGAGGGGAACTCTCCTCTCCCAAATTTTACTCTACGGAACATGCTTCTCGCGCAGGTCAAGGGGCACGTTGTATCCAGTGCCAAGATCGACAGTTTGACGGGAAAAAAGCTGTTGCTTGTAGAGATCGTCACGGTTCGCGACGAAGGTCTTGAACGTACCCGGCGCCACATGGTTTGCGTGGATGCGGTGGGTGCCGGCGAACGCGAACTCGTCCTCGTAGTAATGGGTAGCTCGGCACGCGTCGCTCCCCAACTTGGCGAGGTACCTACCGACGCGGTAATCGTCGGTATCATCGATTCGCTACAAGCATTCGGGCGCGACATGCAGTTGGCTGAGGTATGAGACGCTGCCGCGTTATAGGCAATGTCGTTTCGAGTTCGAAACATCCGTCGCTAGCTGGGAAGAAACTGCTAGTGGTGAGACACCACGAAGAGACTGGCGATCCTGAGCCGGCCATCGGAGTGGCAGTGGACGGGGTTGGTGCGGGAGTCGGCGACGATGTTCTGGTCAGTGACTCCGGTGTGGCCGGACGTGCTGTTAGCGGCATTGAACACCCTCCCTTACGAAGCGTAATCGTCGGCATCGTGGATTGATCGATGAAACTGAACAGAGTCATCGGGACTGTCGTGCTTTCTCGTTGCATCGAACCTTTTGTCGGTCGGACTCTGCACGTCACGCAGCACCTGAACAAAAGATTGGAACCGGTTGGTGATACGGATGTCAGCATGGCTTGGGAACCGTTGCGCGAAGGGGAATTGGCTATCGTGGAGATCGCCCGGGAAAGCGCCAATGCATTCGACCCACCGCTACCAACGGATTCGGTCATTATCGGCAAAGTAGATCGGGTCCAAATCGACGAACGATACACTGGAGGTTAGCAGATGGCAGATGCGATCGGTATGGTGGAGACCGTTGGCTTCGTAGGAGTGGTGGAAGCAGGTGACGCTATGAGCAAGGCGGCACAGGTAGCCCTCATCGGATGGGACAAAATCGGAGGCGGTCTAGTTGCGGTATTCTGTGAAGGAGATGTAGCGGCGGTGAAGTCGGCGGTAGATGCCGGAGCCCAAGCTGCGTCTAAGGTCGGAGCCGTGCACAGTGTGCACGCGATTGCGCGACCACATCCGGATCTCGATTCCGTGCTGCCGACGAAGCCCGAAGAAAACGGGGTTCCGGTGCAGGCACTGGGTTTGGTGGAAACCCGCGGTGCCACCGGCGTCATTGAGGCCGCGGATGCCATGAGCAAAGCTGCGGATGTCGAAGTGGTGAAGATCGCAGAAATCGGTGGGGGCTACGTAACCGTGCTGGTTACCGGCGACGTGGGATCGGTAAAGTCGGCGGTGAGCGCCGGTTCCGAAGCCGCGGAGAAGGTTGGAGAACTCGCCGGCCAGCATGTCATTCCGCGTCCGGCGGATGATGCCGCCTCGTTATATTTGAGTTAGGAGGACCAAATGCAAGCACTGGGCATGGTGGAAACCAAAGGACTGGCGTGTATGGTAGAGGCGTTGGACGCGATGTTAAAAACTGCGGACGTGAAGTACGTTGGTCAAAAGCGAGTTGGCGCCGGATTGGTGACGGTGATGGTGGAGGGGGATGTGGCTTCTGTGAAGGTTGCCGTAGACGCGGGTGCTCAGGCTGCACAACGGGTCGGAGAGCTGCGTAGCGTACATGTCATTCCAAGACCGATCGAAGGACTTCGTGAACAGCTGAACTGACCACGAGTTCGCCAGCGTGATCCAAGATATCAATGAGGACCAAGTTCGGGAGATCGTTGCCGAAGTCGTCAACCGGGTCCTCTCCCATCAAACGACAGAACCCTCGGTTTCGTCTTCAAAGGCCGGAGTAGGAGGTGTTTTCCAGGAAGTGGAGGCCGCGGTGGCGGCATCCCGCCGCGCCCAGGAGCAGCTGCTATCGACGACCTTGGAAGATCGCACGTGTTTCATCGACGCCATTCGAGCCACCTTGCGGGAGCAGGCGGAAGAGTTCGCCCACTGCACACTCGAAGAAACCGGCATGGGTCGCTTCGAGGACAAGGTTCGCAAGCACCACGTAGCGGCCGAGAACACGCCGGGGGTAGAAGATCTGCAGGCGGTTTCGTGGACCGGGGATCACGGTCTCACCGTCGTGGAGATGGCGCCATATGGAGTGATCGCAGCGGTCACTCCGTCCACCCATCCGGTGCCCACTATGGCCAGCAATGCCATCGGGATGATTGCCGCAGGCAACGCCGGCGTTTTCAACGCCCATCCGGCAGCCAAAAAAATATCCGCCAACGCCGTGCAGAAATTCAATGCCGCCATCGTCGATGTAGGTGGTCCCGCCAATTTGATAACCGTTATCGAAGATCCCACAGTCGAGAGCGCTACCGAGCTGTTCAATCATGCCGACGTGGACGTTATTTTGGTCACCGGAGGACCGGTAGTAGCGCGAGCTGCTATGAGTTGTCCGAAGAAGGCGATCGTGGCGGGTCCCGGAAATCCCCCGGTGGTCGTCGACGAGACGGCTGATCTGGAGCGTGCCGCTCGGGATATCGTCGATGGGGCCGCTTTCGACAACAATCTACTTTGCATCGGGGAGAAGCAAGTGTTCGTCGTCGATACAGTGGCAGACGAACTCAAGTCGCGCATGGTGCGGTACAGTGCTTACGAGCTCAATGCTGAGCAAATCGAACGATTGGCGCAGGAATCGTTCGTGAGCGAATACGGCGGCGAATCTCGTCTCAATCGGAATCTAGTGGGGCGCAACGCTTCGGTTTTGGGAGCGCGTTTGGGATTGCAACTGGAGGATTCATTGCGCCTTTTGATCGGAGAAACCGGCGCCGATCACATCTTCGTACGTGAGGAACAGATGATGCCTTTCTTGCCGATCGTTCGCGTTCCCAATATCGATCAGGCGATTCGGGCGGCGGTGGAGTCGGAACAAGGCTACGGCCACACCGCGGTCATCCACTCGCGCAACATCGAAAACATGCACAACATGGCGTGCGCGGTAGACACTACAGTCTTCGTCAAGAATGGTCCTTCGTATGCGGGATTGGGCATCGGTGGGGAAGGTTTCGGCACCTATTCGATCGCTGGACCCACTGGAGAGGGGTTCACTTCTGCCCGCACCTTCACGCGGCAGCGCCGTTGCGCCTTGGTCGATTATTTTCGTATCACCTAAAACGTCCATGTCCACAGTGAACCGGCCAACGGCATCCGCGGATCGCGATACCATCGAAGCCTTGGTCTGCAAGACGCTGCAGCGGTACCGGTTTACTACTTCTGCGGCTTCGAACGATCACACGAGCAAGCCGCCGCGCTTGGTGGCAAACATTTCGGCGCGTCACGTACATCTCGATAAGCAGGGACTGCGGAAGCTGTTTGGACCCGATGCGGCGCTTAGCGTACAAAAACAGCTGTATCAAAATGATTCTTTCGCTGCTGACCAAACGGTCACTGTATTTGGTCCGCGCCAACAGATGATCGCCAATGTGCGCGTATTGGGGCCGTTGCGCGATTATAACCAAGTCGAGCTCGCGTTCAGTGACGCCCGCTTTCTCGGAATCGACGCATCGATTCGTTTGAGCGGTGATCACACCGAGACTCCGGGCTGCTATTTGGTTGGCCCTGCTGGTGGTCTCCAATTGCAATCGGGTGTCATTCGCGCCGCGCGCCATGTGCACATGAGCGTTGCCGACGCCGACTTCTACGGTGTGAAGTCAGGTGACCGCATGTGTCTAGTGGTTGACAGCGAGCAAAGCGGCACGCTCGGCGGTTTGATCTGCCGAATCAGCAACAGCTCCAAGCTAGAAGTCCATCTGGACACCGACGAGGGCAACGCGGTTGACCTCATTCGGGCTCGCAAAGTCTACCTTGAGAAGGAAACAGTAGATAACCCATGAATTTCGTGCTCGAGGTGAAGTTGATGGTGATCACTGGTGACAATCTGGCTGGTAAGTATCAAGGGGAGCGGGAGCTTCTGGTCGAAAGTGCCGCGGTTTTGACACCGACCGCTTGGGACTTCGTCCGCGATCATCGTATGCGCGTCACCCGTGGAAAAACCGCGATGTCTTCTTTCCCGTCCGCTGCCGCGTTGCCGGCGAACAAAGTGGAAGTCGGATCGCAGATGGTTGCCCATGGCCAGTGCGATCATCCAGGCATATCGTGCGGGTGCGATACCGACGAATTCGGCTCCGGGTTCGTGCAGCCGGAGAACTGTACGTCGTGTGTCATTCACCAGCTCAAGGTTGCGGGGCAACCCAATCCGGGCTGCAAAGGCTGCAATCTCAACGGCTATCGCGATCCTGTTGAAGACGACGGCGTGGATCTGTTGGTAACGCGGATAACCGAAGAGATACTGGAGCAGCTGTGTTGATGTGTGACGTGTTACCTCGTCGCCGCATGCCATCATTTTGCTGAACCGCAGATGGGTAATGCGCTGGGCATAATCGAGGTGGAGGGAATTGGCGGCATCATCGCCGCCGCCGATGCTGCGTGCAAAACGGCGGCGGTTGAATTGTTGGGATGGGAGTCGATCGGAGGGATGACGTCCCTGTTTTTCCGCGGTTCCGCAGCGGAGGTGGCGGCATCGCTGGACAGTGGTTGTGAAGCAGCGTTGCAATTGGTGGACAGAGTGATCGCGGCTCCGTTGACTCAACCCGAATCAGCCTGTGTCAAGTTAATCGGCAATCCCACGCAAGAGGATGTAGAAATTCCACCGGGTGCTCTCGGCTTTTTGGAGTCACGCGGGTACAGCACCCAGTTGGTGGCTAACGACCGTATGATCAAAGCGGCTCCGATAGACATCCTCGGCTTGCTGACAGTGCACGATCGGATCGTCTGTACCCTGATAAACGGCGAGGACGGCGCCGTCCGCGAAGCAATAGCCGCTGGTCGTGCTTACTTTTCCAACAATGAACATTTTTTCTGCTCTTCGGTAATCCCCAACCCTTCGACACAGGTTCTACGGGCGTTTGCCCCAAACAGTTAGGATCCAGAGATGTTACCGCGAGGAGCATTGGGAGTATTGGAGACGCGAGGGGTCGCTGCCCAGATTGCTGCTACCGACGCCATGGTCAAAGCGGCGGAGGTGGAAGTCTGTGGTCGTCAGCTGATCGGCTCGGGTTGGGTGTCGGTGGTGGTGGCCGGCCAGGTCGGCGCGGTCGAAACGGCTATGGCCAGCGGTGTGTGCGAAGCCCCGAAGCATGGCGAGTTGATCGGTGCAGAGGTCGTAACCTCGCCGGATGCTGCGATCGACCGCTTGCCGCACGGTGCGGGATTGGGCGATGTGGTGCTCGATTCGGGGCAGGCGCTGGGCATTCTGGAAACCCGGGGAATAGTCCAGCTGGTAGCGGGCGGTGATGCAGCGGCAAAGGCGGCAAACATACAGGTTAGTGGCTGGGCCTGTATCGGTGGTGCTCTCTGTCACCTCGCGATTCGGGGAGATTTGGCCAACGTGGCCACCGCAATGCAGGCGGGGAAGGCCGCTGCCCAGGCTGCGGGAGAGCTTTACGCGTCGTTGGTGGTGCCGCAGCCGGCCACAGCGTTAGCATTGTTGTTGCCGGAGACAGCAATAACAGCAACCGAAGCGGTGGGCGCCATGGGCATCATGGAGACCACCGGTTATATTGGCGCAGTGGCGGCTGCCGACGCCGCAACCAAAGCGGCAGTGGTCCAGGTAGCCCGTTTCAATGTCGGCAGCGGCGGACGCATCGCGGTGATGATTACGGGGGCTGTCGGCCACATCCAGGCAGCCATGGAGGACGCCGTCGTGGCCGCGAAGTTGGCTGGCGGATTCGAAAACAAATCCCTAGTTACGCTGCCCGATCCGCAGATTGTCTCCTGCTTCGCACACACCGCCAGCTCAGCGGTACCGCAAGGGTCGGCTTTGGGTATGATCGAAACCCGCAGCACCGTAGCCCTTGCCAAGGCGATGGATGAGATGATAAAGGGCGCCAAGGTTGCGTACGAGGGAAGTATGAAGGTAGGATTCTATCTCACAGCGGGTGTCGTGCGTGGTGCTGTGGGCGATGTCAAGGTGGCGCTGGA
>CAYNZV010000118.1:6427-7500 GCA_964401715.1 uncultured Gemmatimonadaceae bacterium
ATGGAACCTCCGTTGCCTCATCGTTGAGAATCCTGTAATCTTCAAACAGAATCGCAATTCATGTAGAGGATGGTCTACTTCGTGTCCAAGGTAGTCGTAGTCGGGGCCGGTATCGTGGGCCGCTTCATCGCTTACAGCCTTACCCAGCGAGGGGTTGCGGTCGAGATCATTGACCCCGGACCGGATCCCTCGATGACGACCACCGCTTCGCTAGGCGTCCTGACCCACTTCAATGGCGGTGACGATCCATATTCACTGTTTTACCAAGACAGTTTTCTCAGCTATTGCCATCACGCCGCCCAGCTCGAGAGCGATACTGGTATTGACATCGGTTGGCGGCCCCTCGGTGGTGTCGACCTGATTCTTAACGACGACGATGAAGAAGTGGCGGTCAAAACCGTTGATTTCAATCGATCGCGCAATTGTACAGTTGAAGAGCTGGATCGCAACCAGCTGTTGGAGCTGGAGCCGGGAGTTACCGACAAAGTCAGAGGCGGACTGTTTTTTCCCGACGACCAGCGGGTCAATCCGGCCGGATTAGCGAGCGCATTGCTCAGGGCCATCGAACAGCGAGGTGGTGCGATACGTTTCGGCGAGCGGGTTCTGGACTTCGAATCGGTGGATGCGCGGGGCATTTCCCTAAAAACCATGTCAGCACGCCTCCATGCCGACGTCGTGGTGCTAGCTGCCGGTTGCTGGACCGCCGAACTTGCCGGCAACTTGGGAGCACGCGTTCCGGTACGTCCGATCCGCGGCCAGCACTGTCGCTTTGCGGACGTTGAAGTTGCTCACGTGGTTCGTCACGGCGGCTACCACCTGTTGCCCTCGGAGAGTCTGACGGTAGCAGGAGCAACCGTAGAGGAGGTTGGCTTCGACCAGACCACAACGACCGCAGCAAAAACGGAGTTATCCAAATTCCTCGAGCGTACCGTCGTGGGCAGCGGCAATTTTTGCTCGCAGTGGGCGGGTTTGCGACCAAAACCGAAAGGAGGTCGACCATTGATCGGTCCCTTGGAGGAGCATCCCCAGGTTTTTGTGGCCACCGGTCATTACAAGAACGGGATCCAGTTAGC
>CAYNZV010000118.1:7600-12357 GCA_964401715.1 uncultured Gemmatimonadaceae bacterium
ACGGGTGCTCTTGCCTCCGCGTACCACAGGAACTACGTGGTCCATGGTGAGCTCGGAAGGGTGAAAGCTCCTCCTGCAGTATTTGCACCTGCCTCGTGCCAGCTGGTTTTTCCACCACTGGGAGCGGCGCAATTCCTTGGCTTTGTTTTTTTCCCGTTTAATCTTTTCTTCTGAAACGGGCGAAAATAAATCTTTCGTCATGGCTCAATGTTAGGCGATTAACCGGCGACCTGCAATAAATTTATGAACGAAGAGATCATCCCATTATTTCCGCTTTCTATCGTGGTTTTTCCCAAGCAAACCGTACCGCTACACATATTCGAGGACCGCTACAAAGCGATGATCGCCGACTGCCGCGACAATGCGTTCGACGGAGGGCCAAGTCCGTTCGGCATTTCACTACAGGGGAAAGAAAGTGTTCACCAAGTAGGGTGCGCCGTCGTGCTTCACGAGGTGCTGAGGGAGTACGTCGACGGAAGCTTGGACATCATCTGTTTGGGTGCTCGGCGCTATAGATGTCTGGAGGTTTTCGAAGACAAAACCTATTTAACTGCTGCGGTGGAGTATTTCGACGACGAACCGGAAGACCTTCAACCCGATCTCACCGAAAATACGCAGGCGCTGTTCATGGAGCTCCTGTTCGCACTCAAGGAGCAGGAAGATGAGACGATAGAAGACGAGCAGCTCCCCGGTTCATTCCAACTCGCCATGAGAATTGCACAGACGCCGGATCAGAAGCAAGCGTTGCTGGAGATGACCAGTGAGAACCAGCGTCTAGCAGTGTTGTCAGATCACCTGCAGAAGCTGATTCCGCAGGTTCACGAACACCAGGAGAACATGCGTAAGGTGCGTTCCAACGGGCGTTCCAAGAAAGTCTGATGTCGGGAGATGTTGTGGCATTTCGAGTTCCGCTACGTATTAGCGGTTAACCTGCGGCAAGCTGTCGCTTTATTAGGACCCGGTGGGCGGGGAAGCCAAACGACGCGGAGAGCCGACGCTTTTCCAGCTCAACCGAAGAGCTCAGATTTGCTGAGGGCATTCCGCACTGTCTCTCAGGCAATTTGCTCCACAAAGATATGCTGGGCGACTTCCAGTCCAAGAGAGCAATCGCGTCCGGTACCGATCTTTAGCTGCAGCGGACCTTTGAACGGCTCTTTGCTGCGGATTTCCACGTCGGTGCCTAGTTGCAGACCCATCTCGTCCATATAGCGCAACATCTCCGGATTGCGATCGCTGACTTCGCGAATGACCGCTGTTTTACCCACCTGCAGATCGGCCAATGGCCGATAGCCCGAGTACTCGATGTTCCCCTGCTTACTGGGAATCGACTCGCCATGGGCGCCGACGGTAGGATAACCGAGGGCGGCGTCGATGCGGTCTTCAAAATCCTCGGAAATTGCGTGCTCCAAGCGGTCGGCTTCGGCATCCACTTCGTCCCAGGAATAACCCAGCGCTTGGGTGAGATAGAGCTCCAATAGGCGATGATGACGAATGGTCTCCAAGGCGATTTTGGTGCCAGAGTTGGTGAGCTCGACACCCTTGTAAGGGGCGTGTGCCAGCAAGTTCAGCTCGGCCAGCTTCTTGATCATGTTGGTCGCCGAAGCCGGCGACAAGTCCATCTTTTCGGCGATCAACGAGGTGGTTACCGGCCCCCCATCTTGCCGTTGCCCTAGCTTATAGATGGTGCGGAGGTAATCCTCCATGGCATGGCTGATCGATTCTTCCATTGTCTATCACCAAATCAATCGTGCAAACTGTGCGACCAGGAAACAGAGCACGATGCCCATTGCCACAGGTAACAGCGACGCCACTGTGGTCCATTTGGCACTCTTGGTCTCTTTGTAGATGGTGTAGATCGTTGTCGAACAGGGATTGTGGACCAGGCTGAAGAGCATCAGATTGATGGCGGTTAACAAGGTCCATCCACCTGCCTTGAAAATCTCGGCGGTATCCATTTCTGAGTCCAATTCAAACATGACGCCGGCGCCTTCGCCCAAACCCGCTAGGCGCGCACTTAGCACGGTAAGCATGAGGATCGTCGGAATGATGATCTCGTTGGCCGGTATAGCGACGATATAGGCAAGCAGGATGACGCCGTTGAGACCGATCAAGAATCCGAAGCCGTCGGTGTTGTTGATGAAGTGCTCGGCCAAACTCAACTCACCAACGTGCATGTTCGACACCAACCAGATCACCGCGCCCGCAGGAACGGCAAAGATGACAGCGCGCCACAAGACGATGAGGGTGCGATCGATCACAGACGTGTAGATCGTCCGCAGGATCCTAGGCGGTCGATAGGGGGGCAGCTCGAGGCTGAAAGCAGATGCCTCGCCCTTCAACACCGAGTGGGACAGGCCCCAGGACACCACCAGCGACAGCACGATACCCAGCACAGCAACAAATACGACAGCGCCCGCCGACACCAAACCGGCTAGATGCGCCGGGGCCAAACCACCGATAAAGATGGTGGCGACCAGAATCTGGGTGGGCCAGCGGCCGTTGCAGAGCGCGAAGTTGTTGGTGATAATGGCGATCAAACGCTCCCGCGGACTGTCGATGACACGAGTAGAAACGATAGCTGCGGCGTTGCAGCCGAACCCCATAGCCATGGTAAGCGCCTGTTTGCCGTGGCCGCCGGCACGTTTGAACAGGTTGTCCAGATTGAACGCCACCCGCGGCAGATAGCCGAAATCCTCCAGCAAGGTGAACAGCGGAAAAAAAATCGCCATAGGTGGCAACATTACGGCTATCACCCAAGCCATCGCCAGGTAGACGCCGTCAATCAACAGCCCGTCCAGCCACCAGGGTAATCCGATCGTTGCGGCCCCAGCTTTCAGTATTGGATGGATGGTATCGAGTAACAGGTGGGCGAGCATGCTGGAAGGTACGTTGGCACCTTCTATGGTAATCCAGAAGACGACGGTGAGCATCAGCAGCATCAGCGGGAAGCCGAGCCAGCGGCTGGTGACCAAAAGATCGATGGTGCGGTTTAGGTCGAACCGCGGTGCCTCGTCGGTGCGCGTCACGGCGCGGTCGGCAATGCCGGCCGCATCCGCGTAGATCGATTCCATCAACGAATCGTGAAAGCTGCGCCCCGCTTCCCAACGGAGGGTGTTAGTGGTGGTAAGCAGTTCCTCGCCTTGAGTCCGCTGATTCATCAGTTTACCTCCGAGGTTGGTGTCAACACGGGTTGCTGCTCGAGCCGCGTTTCCTGCGCTAGGTTGGCCAACTCGCCTGTGTGTGCCGCTTCGACGATGCGCCGGTCCCCTTCCAGCAATCGCAGCGCTACCCAGCGGGCGTTGGGAAGATTGGGAAAGGCGTTCTCCACCTCCGTCTCTAGCTTGTCGAGCGCACCCTTCAAGGCAGGTGGTTCGCTCTTAGTGCGACGGGGTTTACAGATCACCCGACTGGTGGTTATATCGCTGATGGTTTGCAGCAGCAAAGGGATGCCCTCGTTGGCGCGGGCGGCCGTCGGGACTACCGGGACGCCTAGGTCGCGCGCCAGACGGCGGTCGTCTATCGAGAGGCCGTGACGTTTGGCTTCATCCATGAGGTTGAGACAGACCACTGCGCGATCGGTGATCTGCAACACCTGCAATACCAGGTTGAGATTGCGTTCCAGCCGGGTGGCGTCGACGACGACGACGGTCACGTCCGGCTGACCGAAGAGAATGAAGTCGCGAGCGACCTCCTCGTCAGTACTGGTGGAAAGCAGTGAGTAGGTGCCCGGTAGATCCACCAGCTTGAAACGGGCGTCTTGGTAGGAGAACCCACCTTCCGCACGCACCACGGTTTTACCTGGCCAGTTGCCCGTGTGTTGCCGCAACCCGGTGAGATTGTTGAACACCGTGCTCTTGCCGGTGTTGGGATTACCTGCTAGGGCGACCACATAATCCCAGTTCTTCATGTTAACGCCCAGCTTGATAAGGTTACCGGCATTGTGTGCCGGGCATGTCTCGCAAGCGCTGGTAGAAACCTGGCTGCTCATCACGCACTCTCCATGTTGAGGGCAATCTGCACCTGCTCGGCCTGTTCCTTGCGCAGGGCGATTGCTGCACCGCGAATGCGATAGGCCGTGGGATCGCCGATGGGACTTTTCATTTCGACTTCGATCATGGTTCCCGGAACTATACCCAGGTCCATCAGCCGGCGTCGATCTAAACCGCGACAACCAGGTGAGATACGAACAACCTCACCCCGTTCGTGTAAGCCGAGGTCGGCGAGGGTTTCGAACGGTCCTTCCATCTGGTCCTCTTCCGGCAGGGCGGCGACAAAAACGTTGGCTGCGTCCATAGGATTGAGGGAATGCCGTTGACCATCGGCGAGCAGCTCGACCGTGTCGGATGTAACACGACTGAGCTCCACTCGCATCCCAAGATGCAAACCCGACTCGACGATACGGCGGAACACATCCCCCGGCTCATCTTCGATGTGCACGATCGTTGTCACCTGACCTTCGGCTAGGGAAGCCACGGGTTGCCCGCCTCGAGGTGCAATATCGCCGGTGGCAGTGGGGATCGGATCTCCATGGGGATCGTAGACGGGAAAACCCATGAGCTCGTCGAGCTCGTCGGCTTCGGCAGTCGAGATGATATGCTCGCGATTTTCCGCCTCCTGATGCCAGGTGTCGGCGGTATGCCCGGTCTCCTCGGCCAAATAATGCTCCCACAACCGGTGAACCCGAATAATGCGCAGCGCCCCCGCGCGGCCGTCCGCGGTGAGATGACGCTCGCCGGCTTCGGAACGCAAAAGCTTCA
>CAYNZV010000119.1:0-1977 GCA_964401715.1 uncultured Gemmatimonadaceae bacterium
TAGATTACGTACAGGTTTTCTTCATCCCAGAGCAGGCGCGCGACGGTACTCTGGGCGCCTTCCTTTTTGACATCGTTCCACGGAAAAATGAACTCGATGGGTTCGGCCCGCGCCCAATCGGGATCGTCAGCGCGGCCGTCCACTGCGATGGAGCTGATCGCTCCGAGCACCTCGTAGGTCGGAACATCGAGCGCCGTTTCGCTGTGGCGTTCGGGGACTGTGTAGCTGGTGGAAGCAAGTATGAGTGCCAGTCCGATTGCAATTATTTTCACGGCCCCCCTTGGTTGGTTGAGCGACACAAATCTTCAAGTTGAGCTTAACCCGCCGTGATGGCCGATGCAAGCTGGCCTCCGCGGGGATCATCCCAATCCAGTGCAGCGCGTTGGCGTCACATACGAATTGTTTATACGCAAATCTTTGGGGGCGAATAACTTGCCGAATTTCGTTGGCCCATGTTGCCGGTTTCGGTGTGGAAGCGGTAGGCAGGAGGCGGGGGTAGCAATAGGCGCTGAAGCGTTATCAGCAATTGGGAACTCTTAAATCAGTTATATGCCTACGGCATAAACGGTGATGGCCCGATTTTATTTTGACTTGAGATGAAGTAGGGTTACCGATTGAGAGGGGAAGTGTTTTTTGAACCGGTCTAAAGTGGCTTGGGTAGGGGCTGCTCCTACGATCGGCAGAGAAGGAATTCGCTCTTTTTTTAGAGCTGTTTTTGAAGATTGTTGGAGAATTGGCATAGGAGGGCCGTAGCAGGCAACAATCTCCGTTTGTGGAGAGCCATCCTGATCTGGCAGACGGATAAGCTGCGACCATCAATAAGCGGCCTGTCGAATTTTTCAATGATTGACACTCTTGTTTGACTACATGGCGAGCAATCTCGATAGAGGCCGATCAACATCGCATAGGATGGGAAGGGAGGTGAAGCGTTAGGAGAAGAGTTTCAACCGCACCAAGTGTTGGGTAATGCGGGGCCTACCATGGCCTCTGGAGTGTCGGGGTTCGGACCGCTTGCCTAGCGCTCAGAGTTGTGTAGGGGTGTTCAGCAACAGTGGAAGGACGAATGGCCCCCACGATTCAAAACTAGGTATTCACCCATGAGGAGTGACGCAAATGCGTAAGTCTTTCTTTGCTTTTCTGGCGATGACTCTGGTCATCGGGTTGGTATCGGGCGCCAGTGCTCACATTGGCGACAAAGTTTACTTGCTTTTTGAGGCTCCGGCAGAAGATCTGGCCGATATCGATCTGACTGATGGCTCTGTCGAGGACTGGGAAGATGTATTCGGCGATCCGGTTTTTCTTCCTACTGATTTGTACCAGGATCCCACGGTGGGTGACGGCGCCCAGTATGATCCTGCAGACCTCGATTATCGTATCTGGACCGGCTACAACGGCGATACGGGCCACATCTGGTACGGCATGCACCGCACTGACAACGTCTATTTTGGTCGCGAGTACGACGGCGCCAGCCCCTGGAATTACGAGGCCATCGAGGTCATGCTCGACGGCGATCACACCGGTGGCGACTACACTGGATCGGCCAACGAAGATTGGACTGAGGAAGAGGCGACACTGAACAACAACCGCACCGCCCAGCAGTACATCGGCGTCGCGGACGATCCCAGTGGCCGCCACGTCTTCTACCTGGGCGCAGGTGCAGACTGGGTCAACGATGTGCCCTACGCCGACGGTGGCGGCATTTCGATTGGCGACGGGCCGACGGAGAGCGTCATCGAGTTCTACGTCACCCCTTTTGATGATCTGATCTGGAACAGTCCCGAAGATAGCAAGGCCACGCCGCTTACCGACGGCAAGATCATAGGTTTCCAGATTTCGACGCCGGATACCGATCAGGCACCGGGACAGGATCGCGCCTTTCACACGTTGTCCGGTCAGGCTGCAACCTGGCGTTTTGCTGAACGCTTTGTCGACGCTCGCCTGGTGGGCATCGGTGGCACGGTACCTAGCGCGGTTGAA
>CAYNZV010000119.1:1987-2888 GCA_964401715.1 uncultured Gemmatimonadaceae bacterium
CAAGGCCGCGCTTAGCGAGTAATTAAGTAGACCGTATCCAGTCGAGGTGAAGGGTGGGGGGGCCCACTCTTCACCTCGAATTATTTACCGGCTGCCAGAAATGTAGGTGCTCGCCCAACCGCGCACGACATATTGGCTGCGCCAAGTGCTTTGCGGCGGGGGCTTCCAGGACTATGGGCCCACCCTACGGCCAATTTCCGCAACGTTAGGGATTACATGTACTCCCCAAAGTCCTGGGTCTTTGGGGAGACACTGTGTCGAATGGCGGTCGGAATTCACACCTTAGCTCCTTTACGTTACTAGCGGTCATCTATGCAGGTTCACAAGCGCGTGTGCCAAGCCAGGAGGCATCAGACGGAATGAGAAGAGGAGGATTCCTCATTGCGCTGGTCGTGTGGGGGCTGGTGGGAAAGGCTGCCGCAGAGTTGAGTCTGTTCTCCATTCCTGGCAACTCGACTTGGGGCGAGATCAAGCAGCGCTCGGTCTCGGAGAATACCCATATTGAGCTGATAGACCTCGAAAGCTATGAGAACGGCATCGGCCCTATACAGCCCGCGCGTTCGGTGCCCGTTCCCGAAATATCCCTGACGATGACCGCCGACGAAGCGGATGCGGAGATTGATTCGATCCTCTTCGCCTTCTCCACCAATGTGACCCGGGACGATGTTGTTGCACCGGTGGAACTGCAGCTTGATGACGGCACGATCGTCGATGCGGGCACTGTGCTTATCCCCGCTTGGAGCTCATTCCCCCGCAGCCTGGAGGCGGTGCAGTTGTTGCGCCGTGCTGGTATCACCGAGATCGAGGCCATGATCAATGTGGCCGAGTCCTTTCCGCGCCCTCCCGGCGACGACAAGTACAACAAGGCCGCAGCCCGCGTGATGAAGAAGCACGGCATAGA
>CAYNZV010000119.1:2898-3327 GCA_964401715.1 uncultured Gemmatimonadaceae bacterium
ACAATAAGGCGGTTAACCTGACTACCTTCGGTATTTTTGAAAGAGCCTTAACCGGCATACGGCTTCAGCAGGGGTTGGGCCGCGTCTTTGACGGCGATCCGTCGACGCACTTCGCCCGCATCGACCGGGTTGGAAATGACGTCAAGCAGATATGGAGCCTCTACGTCGATTTGGGATTCTATTTTCCGATCCGCTTGTTCCGTTGCTATCCCAGCCTCGAAGAGCCGGTGCGCGTTTCCGCCTACACCTTCTCTGCCGGGCTGCCCGGAACCGAGACGGTGATTGCCGGCCTTAGCCTTGAGGATCCGATCACCGGGCCGCTGGGGTTCCCGCGATTCGACAGGATAGGCAACACCTTCCCGACTTTCGTCCCGGCGGCCAGTGTGCCGGCGAACGTGCAGGACACCATCGTGGTGGTCTTCGATCCTC
>CAYNZV010000119.1:3337-4765 GCA_964401715.1 uncultured Gemmatimonadaceae bacterium
GCCGCTATGCGGTATTCACGGATGGCTTTTAATACGCCGCTGGATTACGACCTTGCCGAAATGGAGTACTTCGCAGACGGGTTCGTACCCGTGGCGAGCTATCAATCCAACGCCCTGTCGCTACCCAAAGCGACTGTGGGGAGGATATTCTGGGACGAGGAGAAAATTGGCGATCCCAGCAAGTCTTCAGCGATTGTCCGGGTGCGGACAGGAGTCACGACCGAGCCCGACATGTACTTCCGCGTAAATTTCTACGACCGGGAAGTGGAGTGGCGTGAGGAGGGGGCACTTGTGGTTGACCAACGACCCGGCTCTCCAACTCTAGGCCAGGAAGTTGACCTGGAATCCCCAGAATTCAACTTGGAAGCCCGCGAAATTTTCAGCGCCGCCACCCCGGAGGCCCGCGAATCGATCCGCCTGAATCGCGATGAATACATCGGGCTTCCCGTGCGCGTGCGCCGGCGCATCGAACCCGACCTCGAGTTCTGGAGCAGCTCTCAGCTGGCTAACAATGGGGAACTGGTCAATGCGCCGAGCGGGCGGCCCTATGTAGCGGTCGAGGCTGTCTTTCTGAGCAGTTCCCCTGACGCGGCTACAATTATCCGCAATATGAGAATTGAATACTCGGCCCCTCAGATTCTCGATCAGGTGATTGGTGAGATCGCCCCAGCTGTGGATGTGATTTCCGGGCAGGATACTACATTTGTAATGGCCTTGAAAGTCTCTCTGGGTGAAGAAAGCAGCGGGTTCAATCGAGTGCAGGTGTTCACGACGGCACGTGTTGAGGCCATCGAAAGTATAGAGGAGGAAGCGGGGGACGGGGAGGTAGTCGGCATGACTAGCGCCGGTGCTACGGCCGAGGTCGGGGAAGGACAGTTCGTAGAACTGTACGTAGCCGATGACCAGTTCGTGGTGGGATTTCCAACGATTGGTGCGAATGAGGGTGACCAGTCGATGGAGGACGTGTCAATGAAGGTTCGTTTCCGCGCCCGGGTGATCAATTTCCACACCCTCTTTTCCGCCAGTGTGTTTCTCGACACTCTGAGTGGAGGTGTTACGCGCCAATTCACCAAGAACGGCATCCTGGCGGTGACAGAGGCTCAGAGCGTGACGGACACAGTGGCTTTTTTTCTGCCGCAAAGCGTAGAGGGAAAGGATGTGGTGGACTTTGGCGCAACCGAACAACTTTCGGATCGGAACTCGCTGACGGTGGTCGCCGACATATCGGCGCAGAGCAGAAATATAATCGGAAATTTCACGGTCGGCCCGAATCCATTTACGCCCAATGGTGATGGCATCAACGACCAGATGACCATCTCTTTTGACGTGCAGCGACTGCTGACGCCGAAACAGGTTCAGCTGGAGGTGTTCGACCTGAACGGTCGGCGCCTGCGTAGCATCGAGCTCATGCTGTCGTCAGGAGGATAT
>CAYNZV010000119.1:4775-12159 GCA_964401715.1 uncultured Gemmatimonadaceae bacterium
GACAATGGGATGGGCGCAATGACAGTGGGCAGGTCGTGCCGCCGGGCATTTACGTCTTGCGCATTGAGACCGATGCCGATGATGCCGGTGGGGCCTTGATGCGCACCATTGCCGTTGCTTACTAGTCTCAGAGAGGATCATTTGCGAATTATCCAGGCCATGGAAGCATTGCGACAGGGTTGCCACCGGGGCCACCCCCCTATGCGAACACGAGGACAGATCATGATGCCGTCGCTGATGTGGGGAGTGGTCCTCGCTCTGGTGTTTCTCCCGAAGGTATGTCCAGGCCAGGTCGGTGATGCTTACCGCGTGCAGGGAAATTCGATTCTCGTTGATCGGGCTTCTCATTGGGAGAATTGGATTTTCCAGAACGACCTAGTCACCAACTTGAATCTTCCGGTTGGTGAAGCGGAAATTTTCCAGCTTGGGTCCGACGGACTGCGCCCGGTGTATTTTAACCGCAACGTTAATGTTGCTCTTACGGCGAGTGACTTTATCTACCGGGATCGGATCCGGGCCGGCGGTGCGGAGGTTGTCGGTGGTGCTACAGCCATTTCGAACTCCGCGAAGGCCAACAATGTCCTTGACGGTGATTTGAGCACCTTCTGGGAGCCGGCGACGCCGGCCAGTTTTGCCAGGCGCTACAGCGATTCCGGCGACTTCAGTGTTGATGGGCTTGGTGAGTGGGAACTCGAACTCGATCTTGGTCGACTGGTCTTCGCCGACAGCCTGACAGTTGTCTTTCCTAGCGGTCAGTTTGACGAGGGGCAGCCGCTCAAGTCTTTTGCGGTATTGGCTTCAATGGGGGAGCGTTTTCCATTTCCACTGGGCAATAATCTTAAATTTTCTCTTGTCGAGCAGGCTTCGACCGGTTTTGCCGCGGGGAAATTGGCGCAGGGTTGTGTGCGTAGCGAGGAGTTTATCTTCGGCGGAGCGACCGAGTGCGAGGGTGGTGGTGGTGGCGGCAGCGGGGGGCGGGTGGAATTGGTACCCGTTCCCGGCACTGAGGGGCGCTACGTTCAGATGACATTTTCCCTGTTGCCGTTGGATCGAGCCGACTGGGACCTGGATGGGTTGCCCGACATTTCCGGCACCTTCCTTCAGTATGTCCGCGTCAAAGTCACGGGTTCGGATCTCTGGCGCGATTCCTTTTTGGGTGCGGGTGAGGACGGGCGCATCGCCTACGAAGCGCTTCCGCAGATCCGAAGGGGTGCGCTTGCGTATCAACGTCGCACGGCCGGCGGTCTGCTCGTAGAGATTCAGGACGACGACAAGAAAGTCGCGCGCGAAAAATTCGAGGCCCTCCCCGAGGAGAAGCGCGGTCCGATTCTCTATTATGCCAAGGAGGCTCCTCGCAGCTCGGAGCTGCATGTGTGGGCGAGGGTGGACAACTATTCCCATTAGCCTGAATAGCTAGCTGGCGGCTCGTTCGAGAACGGGTGGCTGGGCGCGCCGGAGCTGGCCACAGACGGAATCTACGACTCGGAGTGGCAAGCCAACACGTGGTCACCGGTTTACCTCAAGGGTACGGCTTGGTACGACCTGGGGGCTGTGTTCTGGGTCGACAACATTTCGGTAGTCAACAAACGCATCAACCAAAGCCACCAGGGCGCTTTCCTGGGGCCCGCCATTCTGATCTCCGATGGCACGGCGCTCAAGCCCTTGAATATGACCGACCGCAGCGACTTTCCCCAGTTAGAAGAAGGGCTCAAATGGGACAACATCATCAGCGAGGGACACATCGACAATCACGACCCGGTGGTCCGCGTTTTCCAGGAGGCCTTCCCCCGTCGTAAAATCCGCTTTTTGCAGGTTCGAGATATTGATATCACTGGGGAACAGTCGGGGCGCTATGGAGCCTTGGCGACCGTGGCCGAAATTCAGCTCTACGGCGCGGGTTACCCGGTCAGTGTCTGGGTTTACTCGCCACCAATAGCACCTACCGATTCGCGGGGGAATTTCATCCGCAAGACCCTCCCACGGATTGAGTGGAAGGGTGACGCGGTCATCCGCGATATAGATCCGCTCACCGGTCAGGCAATTGAGCGGATCGAGCCGCTTCACATGCATCCTGACATCAGCCTGCAGATTCAGACCCGCACCTCTGATCAGACCGACAGCACCTTTACCTACTATGAGGTCGTGACCATCGCCGATGCAGTAGAGCGTGCGGAAATCACTGAGGAAGCTTACGACGATATCGCTTTGTCGTGGTCGGCTTGGGAATACTGGCAGACCCTGCCAGAAAACCGCAGACATAAGTCACGCAAAGACGACGACGGCGATGGGCAAAACGATGAAGATCCGATCGACTTTATCGATAACGATGGCGACGGGCTCATCGACGAAGACGGAAAGAAATTGCGGCGGGCGCCAAAGACGACATTTGAAAAAGACGGAGAGTTGGCGTTTGTCGGTTGGAGCGAATGGAGCGATAGCTATCTGCCCACCGATGGTCTCAGTCAGGCGCCTATTACCTCACCCAACCCGCGCAAGTTCCTTCAGCTGCGGGTCAATATTTCTTCAGACAACCCCTTCAAGACGGCGCGCATCCGCAGTCTGAGAATTCAGCTGGCGCCGCCGCTGTCACTGGACCTTGTCGGCGAGCTGGCCCTTTTGAGCGACGCGGGGGCGACGCGGGATATGACCGACTTGGGTGCTCTGTCCTCTGACTATTCTGTGCCGCTCGGCATCGACCCGCTACAACCTCAGCAGTTTTCCTACTTTATCCGTGCTTCCGCGCCCGACCGGAGCGCCGTGGATGGTTTCGACGAGGTGCTGATCGTGACCCCGCGTGCCGCGCGCTTGACTGGGGTTCGGCTGGGTCAGGTCGAGGTGGTCGGGACTCCTTCGCTTGACAACCCGGGACAAGAATTGACTTCGGCAGTGACAACGCGCTTTGACGGTGCCTTCGCCCCGGATGCGGACGGCGTCTTGCGCTCCGAGGAGGGTTTGGCCCTGACACAGGTGGCCACCGAATCAGATTCCATATGGATTCGTTTCCCGTCCTCGCTCAATGCAGGGGTTGTGGACAGGGCCCACACGCTCATCGAGGTGCAGTTCGAGTCACAGATCTTCCGTGAAGGCATTGAATTGACCTCGTTCATACGAGCCTCTGATTCGGAGGATGTCGTCTTTCAGCGAGTTGACACCGCTGGCAAGGACGCTACCGAATTGGTGGATGCGTCGACAACGCGGATCAGTCTGATGGACTTGCGGGGATCGTTGATCCAAAATCTGGCGATCCCTTCGGTATTCACTCCCAACGGTGACGGGAGCAACGACCTGCTCTCGGTGCACTTTACCTTGCTTAAAGTAATGGAGGAGCGGCCGTTGGAAGTGGGATTCTTCGATCTTTCGGGTCGTTTGGTCGCCCATGCTCAGAGTTTAGCGACAAGCGGCAAAGCTGGGGGGCAGAGCTTTACCTGGGACGGAAAGAATTTGAGCGGGCAGTTAGTGCCACCCGGGATTTACATCTGTCAGATCACGGTCGAGGCCGATGACCGGGATAACCAGCTAACGCACGTCGTCCACGTCGCCTATTGAGGTGTATGTAATGTTGAAACTTGGACCGGATCGTAGCAACAAGCGAGGTCATTCGTGAAAATAGGTGAGAGTTGTCGTATCGCTGCGATTACGATGCTGCTGCTGGGAATGCTGGTGGAATCCATCCCTGCCCAGGAGGATTTTGGCAGTCGGCTGGGGGAGCGGCGCGCGGGGGAAGTGGGGTACGATCCCGTAGGGCCCGGCGTGCTTTTTGATGCCTTGGACCCGGCGGTGAAAAAGTGGTATGTGCCGCAGGAACTTTTCAACCACTACCAGTGGCGGCAGCAGGAATACACTAATTATGCGCGGCATCATTATCAGCGCTACGTGAACACAAACCAAGAGGGCGATTACTACTACGACCTTTACGGGAATTATATCACCCGTGGATATCTCGTTTACGACTGGAACGTTTCGGCGCCACAAACGGCGGGCAGCAGTCTGTTCAAGACAGATAAGTTCAACTCATGGTTTTCGAACTTGATCATCGCGTCGGACGAGAAGGGCCAATACTCCTATGCCTTGACCATCGGCGATCGCATTCGCACCACGTTGACACCGATGACTTTTTCCAAGCCGTCTTTTGCCGGCATGCAGTTCGACGTGGCTACGGATAAGTACGAAGCCACTTTGCTCGTCTCACGTCCTAGCTCGCCAGGCCAGGTCGAAACCGCGGAGACAACCAGCACCGCTCGTTTTCGCTCTAACGACACCAACCTGCTCGGCGGTCGCGGTGTTCTCCAACTCGGCGATTTCGTCAAAGTGGGTGCTACCTATGTCAATGCCTTCAACGCCACGACCAAGGGGCAGGCATTCGAGGGCAACCCCTTTAAGGGCACCCTCACCGAGGGACAGAACAACGGTGACATCAGCCGGATTCAGGTGGTGTTGAGCGACGATTCGCCTGAGGACAACATGGCCGGTGCGGCCTTTTTCCAGGAAGAGATGATAATCACCACCATCGACGGCGATCGCATAAGCAACCGCCGCCGCGTTGGTGAGAGCAATATCCTTGACTATCACCCCGCAGTTCAGGGCGGCTTCCGCCGCGATGGCTTCCTCGCGGCGGACGGCACCGAAGTCATCATGTTGACCTATGATCTCGAGGGCACCCAGTACCGAAATGCTTTCGGTCCTCAGCCCGAGCAGATCAAGAGCATTGAATTCCGATTGCTGTTGGCCAACGATTACCGGATCGATATCACCTCCAATCGCCAACTCAACTCGAACGGTCAGCCGGTCTTGCTGTCTGAGGGGATTCCCGAGCGCACGTTGCGCGCCGAGGGAAATGTACAGGATGGCTCTAACCAGCGTTTCGTGAACGTCAAGTACGGTTTGCCGGTCGCCAATGAGATTGTTGGGTTCACCATTGATGTCTCCGACGTTCGCGGATTGTACCTTTCTGCCGAGTTCGATCGCAACCGTCAGCACTTTCGTTACCCCCGACGTGCCGAATTTGACATGACCAATCATCAGGCCCACAGCACTTCGGCTGACGCCTGGTTTGTCAACCTATACAAGCGCCAGTATCCCTACTATGGGTTCGGCGAGGTCTACAGTGTTGATCCCGGCTACAGCACCAGCTCCTTTTTGGCAGGCACCCTGAACGATGCGGCCGACATCAACTACGACGATGAAATCCGTTTCGTCTACGAGTTTGTCGACGATAATGATGACCAGGATCGCAACCCCGACTGGTTGCGCGCGAATTTCTCGCAGGATCGCCGTGTTTTTCCCGGATTTGACGAGAACAACGACTTCATCAACGACTTCAACCAGAATGACTCCGATTTTCGTCAAAATACGTCGCCAGACTTCGAGGAGCCGTTTCTGCGCTATACCTCCGATCGACCCGAATTCCTCTTCGGCGTCGACATGAACAACAATGGCATAGTTGACCGTTTTGAAAACGACATTCTGCCCGACTACCTCTACAAACGAGATCGGCGGGGTTACAACGTTTACCTCGGTTCCTATCTGGGGCCGGAAGCGCGATTGACCCTCGGTCGACTTGACGAACGCCAGTTGGCCGACAATAGGCAGAACACCACAAACTACGCCTTGCTGACCTTTGACCGGAATTACCCGGGCAAGGGCCGCGTACAGGTTTACAACAATTATCGCCGGGTCGAGGACAATATTCGGGACAATGTGATCGAATGGGTTGTCCGGGAAGGGTCCCGGGGTGATCTCGTACCTTACACCGATCCGCTGCCCTTGCGCGATGGTTGGGCCAATACGCTATACCTTGGCTACCAGTATCAGAACGACAGGCTTCACTTCAAGAACCGAGTCAAGTGGGAGGTCTTCAAGCAAGCCGATTTCGCTACGCGGCCGGTCGAGCAGCAGGACATCCGCGAGACAGCTTCCTTCTTTGGTGTTCTCAACAAGGTTGATTACACGTTCAACCTGGGTCTACTCAAGTTCCAGCCGCGCTGGAAAAGTGAGTTCCAGCGCCAGCGGCCGTCACTTCGGGAGGATACCCAGATTCGCGTGGCGACTACCGAATTAAGCGAGCTCTGGTCGTTGGTATTGCGCCTGCCAATCCTGTCGCGTACCGAATTGCAAACCGGTCTCGAGTATCTTCTGGTCGAGCAACTCCGCGAGGAGTTGGAAGATCATCAACTGCGCTCTGATCGCGACGAGTTGGTGTACGCCTTGCAACTTACCAACAATGCCCATTATCTGGGCTACAACTTGTGGACTCAGGTCGGATTTCGGGTGTCGCGAATCGACCGGGCCGCGTCCGAAAAGGTTCGTACGGAGACGACGATGTTCGCCACTGCCTTCGCCGGCTTAGACTAGGAGGGCCGTACCGAGATGAAATGCCCAATATTGTTATTGCTTTGGGCTCTGGTGTCTTTTTCGGGGTGCTCACATCGTTATTACGTCGAGGACCTCAAGCCGATGAGCGAGCAGGGTGCCAACAAGACAGTGGCTGACGATGGCACTGTCTCCTTCAAGAAGGATCGGCTGGAAATCGGTTTGCGGCCGATGACCGACGCGGAGTTGAATCGTCGGTTCAGCAGCTACGAGGCATATGGGGGCGGCTCGCCCAACCCCTACACTTTTGGAAGCTCAACAGTCTTTCGCACCGGCGACACACCGCAGCGCTTTACTGTCTTTCTTGCATCCCTCTCAAACTACCAGTACCCTAAGGTTTACCTCGACCCGAGCAGGGTTTACATAACTACCTCTAACGGTCGCAAGTATTACGCGCTGAATTTCGAACAGCTCTCGACTTACTATCGTCGCTACATCCGCGGTGGTACCGGCGGCAACGATCCGGGAGTCAGTGGCAATGCCCACTATCTCCTCAAGGAGCGGGAAGGCATTCTGAAAGCCACGATGTTCGGCAATGAGGTCGTCTTCAGTGCCCAGGAACAGGAAGGATATCTGGTTTTTGAGCCAATAGCCCCGGACGTCGACGAGTTGACCGTTCACATTCCCGACGTGGTGGTGCGTTACGACTATAAGGGCGATCCCATCGAAAACCTGAATGTCGAAATTCACTTCGAGCGGGAGGTTGGGCGCATCTACCCGGACGGAAGCAAGATTCCCAACTCAAACAGGCGCATGGCGCATGATCCGACGCCCGGTGCAGATTAGCAATTGGCACCGGCCCTCTTCATTATAGACCTAGACAATAGACCTAGACACAGGATTGGAAACAACGCCGTGAGGTCGTGTTTGGTGGGCTTCTCAATGGCGTTAGCCGGCTGTGGTGCGGGTAGTGACTCTACTGGTTCGACCGCGGATCTGGCGATAGTAGCCGGCTAGGCGATTACTACCTCGGACCTCGAGCGCTATGAGCAGGGCTTGGCGGATTTTTTGCGAT
>CAYNZV010000120.1:0-12078 GCA_964401715.1 uncultured Gemmatimonadaceae bacterium
AACATTGGAAGCGCAGACTATTAGGAAACGGATGGACATTGTCTTGTTACTGCAGAGCGCAGCTTGTACGCTACACCCACAGGAAGATGTGCGAGCAGGCGTCGATGGTCATGGTTGCCGATTCGTTGTTACCCTCTCTGTTGCGTTGGAAACACTTCGCTCAGGAAATCTCTGAACACGGTTGTATTGCGTTCGAAATTGTTATTTGATCCGGTCGTGCTTGCGGTCCCTCAACCCACCTGCTATGGCGACGCATCAGCGAAAACTGACGTCCGAAAAGACAACCCCTTTAGCCCGCATCCAGTAGACAACTGGATCGTTTGATGTGAGATCTACGGAGACAAGGAACCCGAAAGGTGCGGCTCTTGCCGTTGCAGTCGCAGACGCCGATGTAGCCATGGCCGTAGGCGTCGCCCAGTCTTAGCGCCTCCGCAGTAACAGCCAGCCGCCAAGTGCAGCTATTAGCGTCAGCAGAAGCCACTTGCTGCGGAACGGAACATAGAGGATCGGAGCGGGGAGTCTATCGACGCTTAAAACCGGCAACGGTGAGGTGCCGGCAAACAGGGCAGCCACCTCCGTTGGCGTCAAAGCATGATCAAACAAAGCAATGTCGTCATACTGACCATCATAATAATAACCGTTCCGCGTACCATCTTCCGTAGTAGCTTCCGAACCGTCGCCGATGAAACCAAAGCGGGTCGTCCCAGTCCCCAAAGCCCTGCCTCCGTGAGCATTCAAAGCGGTTCCGTCGAGCGAGCCGTCCACATAAATGAACTTGTCCGTGCCGTCGTAGACGGCTACCACGTGGTGCCAATTGCCGTTATTGTTATTCGTGGATGACGAAAACAGATCTTGCCCGACAGACCCAGACGCCGCGGTCGAGAACCCCACAGAACCGTTGCCGTGCACGAAGACGTTGAAGTATTCGGAACGATCAAAGTCCAGAAGTGACCAGTTCTCAAAAATAGCCCATCCGCCGCCCACAGAAACGGTCGTTTTGAACCATCCCGCTATGGAAATCTCAGATAATGAATTCGCGCCGTTAAAGTTTAGCCCCTGAATAGCCACATAGTCATTCGTACCGTCGAAATCTATGCCGCCGGCGGGAGTGGACGAGCCCGGTGCACCTGCAACAAAGCTCGGTCCCGAGGGGGAACCATGATAATTGTTCGAACTACTGTCTTCAGCATCGCCTTCGAAATCCCAAAATCCGAGCAGGGCAGCCTGGGAACTAGTGACTGTGATTAGCGAAGCAACAAGCCAGCCAATAAATGTTTTCACCCAAACCTCTGTGCATTGAGCAATGATTCCCCGTACATCTTTTTAACTATGCAATGATTTGCCCGACGAATCAACTCCGCTGCGCACGCTGGAAATATATGAGCCGAGTCAGATGATGGCAGGCCAGCCGGAGGACGAGGTCCGTGGGCCAGCTGGTCGGCCGGCGAGTAGTGGTCTCGTGACCCGAACCCGCGATGCGGCTATTCCTTCGAATCAATTACTGCAGGTAGCCCGGTAGCCTCCCTAAGCCTGTAGACGACGTCAGATCCCGAGTCGGAAATCTGATGTTCCTCACGCCCCTTGAACACTTAAAAACTGGCGAAAGTTCTACTGTGGCCGATAAAGGAATTATGTAAGAATGGACGTTCCATAATAAACCAATAAGTTGCACGATTTATTAAGCCAAGTGGTCTGCAAATGGAACAATCACGCGTTCTGACCATTGGTCCAGCACTGAAATTCTTGGCATTATTTGCCGGGATCTACTGTGGCCTGGCGGCAATTCTGACTGCCACACCCTCTATATCTCTTCAATTCACTAAAATCGTCACAGAAGGCGCAGGGCTGATCCTGTCCCATCTTGGGTCTTTTGCCAAGGTGTCTACTCTCGCCATATCCAGCGGTTACGCTGAGATTCGCTTCACTTCGACTACGTATAGAGTCAACGAGGACTGCACCGGACTATCTGTTGTGCTATTGGTGGTTGCTGGTATCGCGGCCATTCCTGCGCCCATGCGCTTAAGGGCACTGGGCCTGATCATCATGAGCCTGTTCGCTGCTACAATAGGTTGTCTGCGCATTGTAATCTTAGGATACGTCGCCGAATATGATGTCGGAATTTTTCCATTATTCCACACCTATGTCATGGAAGTTGCAACAGTTGGAGTCGCGCTGTGGATTGTGATGATCTGGTTTAATTTTACAGCGCAACATCGACGAAAGACTACATCATGAAGGCGAATCGACTACTATTCACCTTCATGATAGCATCCGGCGCTACCTTCGTGGCTTTTTGCTACTTGGGTATGTATTACGAGAGCGTAGTTATGCACTGTGCCAATTGGCTTATCCAGGCACTCGATATCAACGCGCGTCTTGTCCAAAGTGCAGACCGCCACCTCTTCATGATCACAGGCCTGCAAGGCACTCCGGCTCAATTTAAGATTGATGGGTTTAATTGGGTTTATGCTAGCCAGGCAACAGTAGTAGGCGTCGTACTTTCCACAATTTCTTCTGCCGTCAGAAAAGCAGCCTGGATGGGTGTCGCGGTGTCGATTATGGCCGTTGCCCATACGTTACTGCTGGTATTCTTGGTAGCCGAGCTCTTAGGAAACTATGTCGGAGAGGAAGTAGATATTGCAGCGTATGGCATAATCGTGTTCAAACTGTATCGAGTTGTAACGCCGCTACTGCTGGCGGGCATTTGGATAATATGCTCTCGTGACGCTCTTTTCGTCAGGATTGACGTCAGACAGGATGCTCTATCTGGGGCTCCAGCTGCCAAATCAAAAGAGCCCCGCAGGATGACGTCACCCGCTATCGATATTCCGAATGTTTGGCATGCCTATCCTAAATGGGCGTTGCAGAAATCACCCACAAAATAAACACTCACCGTTAAACCCAGATCCGCTTTAGCTTCTTCGCAGAAGCAACCAGCCTATAAGTCCCGCAATCAGCCCCATTAGCAGGTATGTGCTGGTGAAAGGCACGTAGACCACCATGTGGCCACTTGACGATGAACCCGCAGCCGCAGCCGCAGCCGCACAGGAAGCCGGGGTCGTTAGCGTAACTTTACGGATTCTGAAATTCTTTCCATCGTATATATATACACTACCATCACAGTCTGTCGCCAATCCAATTGGTTCATGAAGCTTTGCCGCCGTAGCATTGCCACCATCCCCCGAAAATCCCGACCCTCCCGTTCCGGCAAACGTAGCGATGTTGCCAGTCGCTGTATCTACCCTTCGCACTTTATTATTCGCATGGTCGGCGATATAAAGGTTGCCCGCGAAAAAAACCACACCTCGTGGACCATTTAGCCTGGCAGAGGTGGCTGCACCACCGTCACCAGAGCTACCACTTGCTCCAGTTCCAGCTACAGTAGAAATAACACCTGTAGCAACAGTCACTTTCCGTATTTTGTTGCAAACGTCTTCAGCCAGATAAATATCACCATTTGAATCAACCGCCACATCATGGACATACCGAAGATGTGTGCTGACTGCGGCCCCTCCGTCTCCAGCACAAGAAGCTGTGCCGGTGCCCGCAAATAAAGATTGGTTTCCTCCTGAATCTATTTTATAAACCTTATGTTCATCATGCGACGCAACGTAAAGATTATTGCTGCCATCTATTGCCAAGCCACGCGGGGCTTGAATTGCAGATCCAAATGTACTGATCACTCCGGTCGCTGCAGTTACTTTTCGTATCTTATTGTTCAATGTATCTGATATGTACAGATCTCCATTGGAGGCAACAACAACGGCCAAAGGCCCATTTAATCTGGCTGATGTTGCCGCGCCGCCGTCGCCGGAACTGCCCGCATTTCCTGTCCCGGCCACGGTCGAAATAATCCCTGTCCCAGCATCAACTTTCCGTACGCGGTGATTGTCTGGGTCAGCGATGTAGAGATTCTTGTTACCATCAACAGCTAAATACCCAACAACACCGGCCTCAGGATTCAAATGAGCCATTGTTGCAGCAATACCATCACTATTAAACCCTTCGGTGCCGGATCCAGCCACTGTGCTTATAGTATCTGCTCCTACCTGCAAACTATGGAAAGTTAATCCAATACATAATGCTGCGAAGGAGGTGTAATAGCAGACGTAGTGGGACGGTGATGCGTGTTTAGAGGAATAAGAGTTTGTCGCGCACATTCGAATTCTCTGAAGAGATCGTATGGCGGTTTTTCTCGAGAGGTCCCCTTAGTATAGGGGAAACTACGTTACATCAACGCAAATACCAGCATTATTTTTCTTTGTTACATGGGGCGCATTTTTTTTCAACCTGATTAACAATTCTCGTTGTTCCTCACGACTTCATCCTTTGGTGGTTCGAAATGATTTGCAATTCAAGCTTTCCAAAGTGGGATTCGTGCAAATATGGCAGGTTGGTATTGCAGCTAACGTGGTATGCTAGTCATTGGCAAACCGTAGCTGAAACGCCGTCTTAATCGGTACGACTCTGTCGCTCGATCACCGCTGCACCGCACGAGTCACTCCAAACGTTGACCGTGGTCCGGCACATATCAAGGATGCGGTCGACCGCAAGAATCAATCCGACTCCCTCTAACGGTAAACCTACAGCGGTTAAAATTACCGAGATCATAACCAGCCCGGCCATAGGAATACCGGCCGCACCAATGGAAGCCAACAGGGCTGTGACTACGACGAGAAGCTGTTGCGCGAAAGTCAGATCAATGCCGTAAGCTTGAGCAATAAACATGGCGGCAACGCACTCGTATAAAGCCGTGCCATCCATATTTACTGTCGCGCCCAGAGGAGCAACAAAGCTGGTCGTCCGATTTGAAATACCGGCTCGCTTCTCAAGCGCCTCCATAGTCAAGGGCAGCGTTGCCGACGAGGAACTTGTGGAAAACGCGGTCATCAAGGCAGGGGCCATCGCTTGCGCGTGCCGGCGCGGATTCGCGCGAGCCAGAACTGCCAACACGATTGGCAGGGTGAGCAGCCCGTGCAAGACAAGCCCGAGCAGGACGGTTGCCACGTAGACACCCAAACCTGCGAGCGCATCCAGTCCAGTGGTGGCCACAGTTTTGCTCACCAGCGCGAGGATGCCGATGGGAGCAAAGCTGATGACCAGATGGGTGACGCGCATCATTACCTCGAAACAGGAACTGAAAAAACTGGACAGGGAATCACGTGGTCCCTGTGGAAGGCGAGTGATGAAATAGCCGAACAAGATGCAGAAGAAGATGATCTGCAGAATCTTGCCCTCGGTCATCGCGTGGAAGGGATTGGAAGGTACGACGTCGAGAAGCAGTCGCGTCACGGCTTGGAACGGCGAATCACCAAACTGCGACATGGAATCGGCCAGTCGGTCGGGTGCTTTGGCTAGGCCAAGGTCGACATCCAGCCCGGGACGCAGAAGGTTGACCAGCAGCAAGCCGGTCAGAATTGCCAGCAGGCTGGTTCCCAAATAGTAGAGCAGCGTTCGCAAGCCCATACGACCAAATCCGGCGGCGCCTCCGAGTCCTGCTACTCCCGTGATAATGGAGGTGGCGATGAGCGGAACGATGATCATTCGCAGGGCCTTGAGAAACAAGGTCCCTAGAAACTCGATGTGCAGAACAAAGTCCCCTAGTAACCAGCCCGCCAAGACGCCGACGACAACTGCAATAAGGATCTGCCAGTGCAGTGCGATTTTATCCATTTAACTTCTCCAGCGATCAACCCAGACCGAGCGGAACCACAATTTCGCTAAAAATAGTCAAGGTTTGGCTGCCAACAAGAGCAACCGGTGCTTGACATGCGGTTGGCTCCAACCTAGCTTTAAAAGTTTCCTAACCCCCTGTCCCACAAGTAAAATACGTCAAAAACATGCGCTTCTACAACACCGCGACACGACAACTGGATCCTTTTGAACCCGAAGATCTAAAACGAGTGAGGATCTATAGTTGTGGCCCGACCGTGTACGATTCTGCCCATATTGGAAATTTCCGTCAGTTCGTAATGGCCGATCTGCTCAAACGCTACTTGAAATACCGCGGATACGGTGTCTATCACGTCATGAACATAACCGACGTGGAAGACCGCATCATTGCTCGGGTGAACTCGGAGCAGCTTTCTATCGGGGAACTGACAACTAAATATGCCGACCTTTTTTTCGACGACGTCCGACGACTCAACATCGAACCCGCCAATGTTTATCCACGTGCTACCGAGCACGTGGACGAGATGATCCAGTTAACGAGTGATCTGATCGACAAAGGATTGGCATACGAAAGCGGAGGGTCGGTCTATTTCAGCATCCGCAAGTTCCCCGATTACGGCAAGTTTGCCCGTTTGGACCTAGGTGGCATGCTTGCAGGTGCGCGGGTAGACAGCGACGAATACGACAAGGACAACGCCCGGGATTTTGTGCTATGGAAGGCTTGGGTAGAGGAGGACGGTCGTGTTGTCTGGGAATCTCCCTTCGGCCGTGGTCGCCCTGGCTGGCATCTCGAATGTTCCTGCATGTCGATGAAATATCTTGGCGAAAGTTTCGACATACATACCGGCGGGGCTGATTTGATCTTTCCTCATCATCAGAACGAGATCGCTCAGAGCGAGGGTGTTACCGGGAAACCGTTGGCAAAGTACTGGATGCACAACGAAATGCTCGTTGTGGACGACAAAAAGATGTCCAAAAGTCTAGGTAATTTTTACCGTCTGCAGGATATCGCTGCATCACCCGACCACATGCGGGCCTATCGGTATTTGTTGGTGAGCAATCATTACGGGACACGCATGAATTTTACTCACGAAGCACTGGAAGCGAGCTATCGTGCTCACAGGCGCTTGAGTAACCTCAAATCTCGTTTGGAAGAATTGCCAGCCGAGCTTACAGGCAGAGATTTGGCGGGCGATATTCGGACAGCAAGAGATGACTTCGTGCGTCACATGGATGAGGATCTCAATACGCCGAGAGCATTGGCGGCCGTGTTTGGGCTGGTCAACGCTGCCGAGAAGGCGCTGAGTGATCAGTCACTGTCCTCATCTGGAGCTACCTCAGTGCTCGAGTTTATTGACGAGATAAATGCGGTGTTGGGTATTTTTTACGAACTGGAGGAGGAGGCGCAGCAACCCGATGAGCTTCCTCCTCATCTCGCTGAGCTGCTTCATGATCGGGATGATGCCAGGAGGCGCAAAGATTGGTCGCGCTCAGATGAGCTGCGTGACAAGTTGGAAAGTGCAGGGATAGAGCTGCGGGATGCACCGGCGGGCACAACCTGGTCTTGGAAGAGCGCGGCTAAAGTAGAAGCAGAAGCCTGAGATTATTCGCCGTGATCGAATCGGGTTCAACAGAGTCTTCAAACACGCCCCAAGGAGCTCCCATTGATATTGGCTCTGGTGTGTGGTCCCATCTATCCTGAGCTTCGAATCAGCCGAGGTCATTATTCCCAATGGCCGTCTGGGCATTGGGAAGGATTCGGTGATCGTGTCCCGACGCACGGCATCGAATGGATGGGTTGCAACCGTAATATAATTTGATGTGAGTATACAGATTATAAGGCGCGTTGAAGATTGCAGGATAACATGGGTCGAAAAACCAGTGGGAACGACAAGCAGGTCGTTCGCTAGATGCTCGACAGTGTCAACTATCGTTGCCCTCAAACCTACATGACAAACCCCCTATCGTTGTGCGGACGAGTGCCTTAGGGAGCCTGGCTGAGATCAGGCGCCTACGTACCTCCATCAGCGAGCTGTCAGCCTGTTGCGGGGTGCTAGACGGAGAATTCGGGCAGTCATTCCGAGCTCTTCTGGATCATCTGGCGGAGATGTTTCGGCGTCAGTCAGAAGGGAGGGAAGGGCTACGGTCGCGACAACAGGCAATGGTGTACCTACGTCGATTACAGCACTCCGACACAACCGCTGCTAACAGCTCAATGTCCACGTCGTTGGAGGAGCAGCTGGTCGAACGCATGGTTGCCGATGGTCATCCATTCTTGGCAGCCGCCGAAACCACCCCCTGGCCACAGATTCTCCCCGAACTGAAAACCTTGATGGCTGCTGACTTGCGGATTTTGCAGGGTCTCAGAGACGCGGAACTGTTAACGTGGCTCGACTTACAAGCCGGGGAGGTTGGCTTTCGTGCCGCCTCGGTGGCTGTCGACGGTAGTCCCTTGCCATGGGACTACCGGCCTTCTTTCGATGCCCTAGTCAGAGCGTTTGTGGATAGCGAAGACTGGTCCACAATGGTTCAACCCTTGGGAGAACACATCCGCGCGACAGGTCGGGGGGTATTTCGGGGTACACCGGCGTTCGTCTTGCGGGAACGCCAGGGCAGTTGCGAACTGGTGCCGGTTGCCGATTTCGCCAGTTTTCCACTGGAGTGGCTGGAAGGCAACAGGCAGCGCATTGAGCTACTCGACCGGAACACAAGGGATTATGTAGAAGGATACCGGGCGGTTAATGCTCTGATCTGGGGACCGCGTGGTTGCGGCAAGTCCTCTCTCATTAGGGCGCTCATTTGTAGGTATTATAACGATGGCTTGCGGGGGATTGAGATTGCACCAGAGAATTACTCAGCTTTACCGGAGATGCTTGCTCTGGTACGGGGCCGTCCAGAGCGATTCGTGGGTGTGCTAGACAACATCTCGTTGGGCAAACGCGATAACTCGATTCGATACTTGTCCCGCGTAATGGAGGGATCTCTCGAGCTGATCCCCGACAACCTGGTGTTTTACGCCACCTCGAATTTCAAGGACTTGGTAGATCGTGAAGGAGGGCATCTGCAGGGCCTTGGACACCTGCAGATGGATCGCCTCGGGGGGGGCGAAGAAAACCAGCGAGATTCAGCGATGCGACCTGCATTATACGACGCCCAGAACGCCCAGCGGTACGACGAGCTGCGGGCACTGGATGATCGTTTTGCCCTGAAGGTGTTTATCGATTTCCCCAGCAAATCTGAATACGAACAACTAGTACTGTCATATGCGCGCCGTGCTGGCATAGAAGTCGAAGCGCGGGAATTGCTTGCTGAATTCAACGTCTGGCGCATGCGCCACGGACATGATCTGGTGGGTGGACGCACCGCCAGGGATTTTGTAGCAACTTATCTCCCGGAGTTCGAGCGGCAAGAACGTGGCCGTCAGGAGACAGCAGGATGATTACCGGCGAAGAGTTGACCAAGTTCCGCGAACTCGTGGAAAGCCAGAATCTGCGGGCGGTAAAGCGGAATCTCGATTTCGAGAAACGGATCAAAAGCGGTGAAGGGCTGTCGGAATTGCGTCAGTGGTTGGGGAAGATTCTGCTCGATGACGGAAAAGTTTACGACCTCGATGCGAAAGCGATGGCTTTCGAGATCGGCGCCTGCCACGGCATTACACGGGAATGGGAACAGCTACAAAATGCCACCGCTGAGGTGATGACTATTGTTGGACCGGTAGATAAGATCACTCTCTATTGCATAATTCTGGATTCGGATCAGGCTTGGTCTCGACGGAAGGCCTGCACCTTACTATTCCAGCAAAAATACCGCAAACACTGGGCTTGGATCGAGGGCTTGGTAGCGGCCTTGGCGTCGGACCGCCAAGACGGGGACTTAGATGTTTTCTACCGTTTTTTCTACGAACTTAAAAAATCGGTCTGTGGAGACGGTGCAAGCGATTCGACTGAGCAGATCGCTCGCTATGAGAGGCAACTTGCAGCAAAGAGGGACGAACTGGGGCGCACGGAACAAGATCTGGAGTTTGCCGAAGATCGTGCGCATCGTGCACACCAGCGCGTCAAGGCCCTGGATAGTGAACGCAAAGAACTTAGTAGCCAATTACGGTTGGAGAGGGAGAATGGGGAGAAGCTGCGGGCAGAGCGAAGCAGACGAATAAAGGTGGAACGCCAATCGGCCGAAGGGAGCCGGGATTACGAACGTCTGAAGAACGAATACGTCAAACTGGATAAACGGCTGCGAGAAATGGCCGTCCGAGCGTCGGCAGCCGAACAGCCACTCCACTTCGACTTGGCCGCGATCCGACGATTTACACCCAGTCAGATCTTGGGATTAAACGGGCCCGTAGACGACAGCGAACTGAGTCAGGTCCGTCGGAGATTCGCTGCCGTGTTTCATCCAGATCGTGCCGAACAGTTGCCAGCGTGGGTGGGTGCGGTGATGGAAGAGATAATGGGAATGATCAACGAGGCCTGTGATAGCAACATGCGCACGCAATAACTACGGGAAAAAGGATAAAATAATCTGTAGACAGGGCGGCAGATTTTCTCGAAAAAAGGTTGTACGTCCCTGTACCGCAAAATCCCTCTTGCTTCCGATTCGTTGAGAAAAACTGGTCCGCCCTGCTACATTACCAATGTCGAGTTACGCGGCCCGCCCCATCATCTGGTCGAGTCTTCTAGAAATCTGTGCTAAGGTCAGGCCTTCGGTGACGCGCAACTCGTGAATCAAATGTTTCAAAAGAATAACCTCCGCCATATCGAACAGATCTTTGTTCCCGATGCAATCTGCGACTTTCAATAGTCCCTTAGACTTGTATTGACGCATCTGGTGAATTGATTTGCCGAACAAGTTGGCGGCCTCTTCAATACCAATGAGCTTTGGCTTTTTCGCTGCCATTAATAAAGACCTCCTTGTCTAAATTGTAGGCGCATTTCTTATACTATATGATACTAAAAATATCGGCGATGAAGACTAATTCTTCAGGTTTTTAAATAAGTTTTTCCCATTCGATTTGCGTGGGGTTAACTTCCAGATAAAGATGGGGTTCCACTTCCATCTGGCTTGGGATGCCCGCGCTCGAAAAATCCTATTCAGCAGCTCTCTAAATACTATGTGTTACTAAGTATATCGACGGCGACGGATGATTCTGCAGGTTTTCGCGACGATTTTTTGTTCGTTCGATCTGCGTGGCTTGAATTTCCAGATAAACATGGAGATACGCCTCCATTTGAGCTGAACTACTTGCGTTCGAGAAGCTCGATTTCGTAGCCATCGGGATCGTCAATGAACGCCATCTTGTTGTCCAAGAGCTTCTGCGACCAGTCGTTGGGCCAAATCTCGATCCCTTTGCCTTCCAATTGCTCGCAGTAGGCGATCAAATCGGGTACGGCGATTGCCAGATGCATCAGGTCGTCCGGCACGTTAAGCTCGTAGTCGATGGACCAAGTTAGTTCCAGCAGATGTTCATTCCCCGGCAGCTCCAACATCGCTATTCGGTTTCCTGCTGGTGATTTGTCTGACCTTCGTTTTAGCTGAAATCCCAAATGCTCTTCGTACCAATCAATTGACCGGTCAAGATCGCTGACTCTTATCCGAGTATGGAGAAAAACAGCCATAATTTTCCTTGGGTTAATGTTGTGTAACGCGACGGTCTTAGGTTAAGTCGATTGTAAACATTCGCACAACTCCAGCAAGGGTGAATGGTATGTAGCGACGCAAAACGGTAATGAATCGCTATTTGAGAGCTGTTTTATGCTTGACTTCAAAGTGTACAAATTTATTTATAAACTATATGTTATGCACGTTTCGTGAATTCTTCAACAGGTTGTGGGAAAGCCGAGGACGTGTTGCCCAAGCAGCATTGCACCGAGCTGCTATTAGGTTGAACTACGCGGTTACTGATGGCAAACGGCCATTTCCAGGACGAGATCGACCTGACCTAAGATTAGAAGACGCTTGGGTTAGGAATCAGCCGGATTGAAATGAGGGTAGCGGGAGATTTGAGCCGCTCTCTCTATAAGTTTGTGGCTAAAGAGCGGCGATCTCTAAAAATACGTTGTCTTCCAGCTCGATTCGGACAATGGCGCATGGTGTCCCACAAATGAGGTGCCAGGCCAAACGGATAGTCGAAAAGGGGAAAGACGGTGTTTGGCGAGTTGCCTGAAAAGTGATCAGCCCCGACAGCAGTGAACCATCGAAGTCCAAGTCGCACTATTATCCCAGTTACATCACGTACGCTTATTCCTTCGAAGCTTCCTGAGTGCGGGTGAGTTGGCCATATGAGTTCCCTAGATTGGGTCCTCGTGGTATTGCTCAATGGAGCGACCATCGTCTACGGTTTCTATCTGAGTTGCGGCGTGCGCACTACGACGGATTGTTTTTTGGTGGTCGCGCACTTCCTTGGTG
>CAYNZV010000121.1:0-11443 GCA_964401715.1 uncultured Gemmatimonadaceae bacterium
CATAGAAGCGCCTGTTTTGCTGGTTTCGAGGCACGCCAGAAACTCGACATCTGCGCCAGCCGAAGGCTGAGGAAACGGGAAGCTACACGCGTCCTGGAAAGGAGCGCCCCCTGACCTGCTTGAATGGGGGCACCTTGGGTGCGTCGGTAACGGTCACGTCCCTGACGGAGGTGGCGTGCATGTAGTGGGTGGCGTATCCACGGCGACGCTTGGGGGAACTGTTGGCGCCGCTGCGATGCAATGTGAGGCTGTGATGAAAGCTCACACTTCCACGCTTTAGGGGGGCCGCCTGCACCAGGCAGGTTCCGGTTTCCAACGCCTGGACCAGTGGTTCCGTAGTGGCCCGAGAAAGCATACCCCACCGGTGAGTTCCAACAGCAAATTCCAAACAACCGTTTTCCATCGTCGCGTCGTCAATAGCTGTCCATGCGGAAACCAGATCCATGGGGAAGATATCCCGCCAGGAACCCGAATCCTGGTGCCAAGCTTGCGCCGACCCGGTTTCAGGGGCCTTCATGAAAAGCTGATCATTGTAAAGCTTGATATCTTCGGTGCGCAGGAGATCTGCAATAATGTCGACGATCTTCGCGTTGGTCGCGTGTTTCCACATTACCTCGTCGTACGCCGCCAGCATGTGTAGCTTGCGCACGGACAGGGCCTGATCGGTGACCTCCTTGTCGCCCTTGCGGAAAACCGTTTCCTGTTGAATGCAGCGTTGAGGGATGTGTGTAGCTTGGCCGGAAGCTATCAGGTCGGCCCGTGCGGCCAAGGTGTCGACTTCCTCATCAGTGAGGACGCTATCGATGGTAAGAAAACCATTTACCTGGAAAGCGGTTAGCTGCTCATTGGTTAGCGTATGCATTTACCCTCCACTCTTGGACTTTGTCGATCATTCCGGTAAAGCGAGAAGAAATCTTCAACACCAATCGGATGCCTCAGCGAAACTGGCCGCTCAACGATTGCTATAGCGTCACAGCCATCACCCAGAAAGGACTCTTTCCGACCTCGCACTCGCCCACCCGCTGCAACTCGCCCGATTTCTGGTCTACGCTAAACGTCACCATGCGTCCGGCGGATTCTCCCGCGCAGTAAAGAAAACGTCCGCTGGGCTCGGCGTTGAAAGAGCGCGGACTCGATGGCACCGGAAAATGGCCGAACGGACTGAGCGAGCCGTCGGCATCCACGTGATACCCTACAATGCTGTCGTGCCCACGGTTAGACGCATACACCCATTTACCGCTAGGATGAATTTCTATGTGTGCAGTATGACCGCTGCGATCCGCGTCGGGTGGCAAGCTGTCTAGATGCTGGAAAATGGTCAGCGTGCCGCTCTCTTCGTCGAAGCGATGGGCGGTTACAGTGTTTCCCTGCTCGTTGACGATGTAGGCAACGTCTCCGTCGTTGGAGAAGCAGAGATGGCGCGGACCCGTGTTGTCATCAGGAGGGGTCACCTCCGGCGGCTCATTGGGCTTCAGTTGCCCATTTTCGGCATCGAAGCGAAACTGGCTCGTCTTGTTGGTGGGACAAACGTGGGGCACGAAAGCAAAACGCTCCGAAGCATCCAGCTGGATACAATGCGCTTTGATGCCGGTATCGATACGTTGGACCAGGTCGCCGATGGAGCCATCCTCACCGATACGGTGTACCGTCAAACCGCCACCGCTGTAATATGCGGTGAGCAGAAAACGACCGGCGCTATCGGTGATCGTTTGCGCTGGTGTAGAGAGTCCGGTGTCGATCTTGTTGATGAGCGCCAACTCACCCGATTCGCGATCCAGATCAAAGCTCGCCAGCGTAGTGGAGCCAACATGGGCTGCGAACAGCTTGTCTTTGTTGGGATGGAGAAATAGTGGTCCGGTTGGGCCGTGAGCGCTGCTGGTTGCTCGTAGGGTCAGCGCCCCCGACTCTGAATCGATGTCAAACAGCTTAATAGACTCATCACCGGTAAGCGAAACAAAAATTGTGGCGTTTTCACCAGATGCCATCAATATTCCTCCTCAACTCGTAGGTTGGATTCTCAGGGTTTTGGCACCAGGCGCCATGGTCACCACGGAGTTTGCCGTATATGACACCCTCTTCATGCCGGTTTGATTCGCTCCAGCAATCTGCGGCGTAGGAATTCGCGTGCAGAAAGCTGCTCCGGAACGCCCTTCAGATTCCGGCTCAGCATCCACAGTAGCACAGAAAGCGATTGTACGACGGTAAGATAGACTAGCGCCGGGTCCCATGACAGAGCGTTGGAAGGCATCTCGTTCAAACGTTCGAAGAGCCACCCTCCGAACAGACCGCCCAGACCCCCACCTACGGCCATGGCGTACATCGACAAAGCGAAGCCTTCGGGTCGATAATCTCCGTGCACAGATTCCATCATCACAGGCGTTTGGCCGCTCTGCAGCCCGGCTTCGAACGCGCCCCACAGGAAGTAAAAACAGCCGGCGGCAACAATCAGGCTCGAGGTGCCCGTCGGCAGCAACTGCCAGAATGGGGCCAGTGCCAGCATGCCGGCCAGGGAGATATTGATGGCTGGTCGTGCACCATGCGACTGAATTAACCGCCCCCAGAAAAACAGGGTAGCTATATGCCCGAGCGAACGGATGGAGATCATCCAAACGAAATACAGAATCGGCATGCCGCGCTCGGTGAACACCACGACCCAGAAGGGCAGTGACGCTGCGTGAATGAGGGTCATGGCGCCATTAAAGACACAATACCGCTGCATGTCGCGAATCTTCAGCGCAACCAAGAACCGATGCATCAAGCCATCGGTGGGTCTTTCAGAGGGAACTTCCTTGATGCGACGTACCAGCCAGGCGGAGACCATGGTCGCCAGAAAGGCCAACAGGTAAATTCCACCAAAACGCCCGACTGCGGGTTGGGACCCCAAATACCAGCCAACGAATAGAGGAAGAACTAGCTCTACCCCGCGGCCCGCCATACGCAAACGGGCCAGAAACATAGGTAGTAAAGAGCGCGTAGTGTTTTCCTGCACCAAAGGCCACCAAGCGGCCATGCCGATCTGAATCATGGCAGAACGGCTGGCAATGGTGAATATGACGATCCACACGTACTTGGGATCAACCTGCCCCAGATACGCCAACACCGCGAGCCCCACTACGAAGGGCGCTGACAAGAGGCGCAGACGGAACATCAGTTGTGCTTTTGCGGTGTCGCGTAACGCCTGGACACCGACGATCCGCAGCAGTCGGCTACCGTTACTGAGGGTTTCTAAAACGCCTAGGTGGAACGGGGTCGCTCCCATGGCCAGCAGGAACAACGAAGCGGTGGAAGCGATGAGGTGGCCGGCAATTCTCGCCGTGGCCGACGCACCGATGAGCAGAATTTGGCCGCGATCGCGCGCGCGATCCGTCAACGTCTGCCCGGTTGCGTTCAGATTTACTTCCATCTCGTCCGATAAGATTTGGAGCGCGCGCAACCGTCACAGTCGCCAAGCTTGGAAATGAAGGCTCGACAGCTACCTACGACCGTTGTCCCATAGACTCGCGCAACGCTATAACCGTGTGTCCGGCGAGCGTGGCCAAAACCACTCCGCCACCGAGCAAGACCAAGCTGCCTGGCTGCTCCCCCATTGCCAACCACACCAGATAGGGGCCGATTACCATCTCCAAGAGGAAAATCAGGCTCACTTCGGGTGCCAGTATGTAACGCGGGGCCGTCACGAAGAAGACGAACGAGATCGGCATCACCACCACGCCCATCACGGCGAGAAGAGCTGCATCCTGTAATTCGATAGCCGCTGGTGCGGATAGTGGCAGGACTGCGGCTGCCAAAAAACCACTGCCAAGAATCACGCTGGGGGTCATGTCCACGTGACGCATGGCGCGTACGAGCGTCATGTAGGCGCCTGAGCATACCGATCCCAGAAAGGCAAAAACATCCCCTCGGTTCACACCGCCATAATCTGCTGCCACGGTAAGCACAATTCCGCAAAGCGCCAAGGGAATTGCCACCCATGTCCTCGGCGGGATTGATTCGCGCAAAAAAAGGCGACTCAGAACCGCACCCCACAACGGCGACAGTCCTAAAATGATCAGGGTATTGGCGACGGTTGTATAACGGATCGCCAGGACGAAAAACAAGGTGCCGGCACTAAGAATGAGTGAAGCGATCAGGCCCAGGCGGCCGATGGCAGCAAACGCGCCGATCAGCTCACGACCGCGCAAGATCAACTGCGCGGTGGCTAGGGTCATTGCGATCAAAACTCCACGCCAGAAAAGCAGCGTCCAGTGATCGACAGAAATGAGACGGATCAGCAGACCGTCTGGACTGATTACCAGCACGCCACACAGTGCAAGAAGCACACCCTTGAGGTGCTGACTCAAACCTGCCCCTCCATTCAATGCCAGCTACCAGTAATATCGTGCAACTGGTAACGGCCAAATCCGCGCCCAGAAAAAACCAGACTCTCGCCGTCGATGGGCCACCAGCATCCTCCTGCTACAGGGCCAGAAACCAGCGCCGATTCAACTCTGTGCGCCATCCATCCGATACATTTTGCGCACGTTTTGCGTATCACCTGCCTCGGTCTGCTGTATCATCAGCTCGGACACCGGCAAACGATCATTGAGCTCCAGCTTCTCGCGCACGAAACCTTCGCCGTATGCCACCCTCGCATGGTTGCCCATGGAACCCAGATCCAGCAGCATCCGATTCCGAGCCCACTCCTCATCGTGTCCCTGGCTTTCGAAGCATGCCTCGGCTTGCACCCGCTTTTCGAACCATTCATCCGACAGCTCCACCACGAGGTCCAGCTGACTCAGATCGAAGGCACCTCCGGGCCAGAAAGTCATGGTCACCTGATGTGGGCGCCATGTGGAGTCGGGACGCGGAAGCTCGGCGCGTAATTTTGCCTCCGACGCGGCGACACCAACCTCGGTATGATCGGAGCGGTAGCGCATGGGACGTCCGCAGTCGGTGAACGGACTTTCCGTGAGCATGATGTGCGGGCGCACCTCGACGATTAGCTCAGCGATGCGGTCGATGACATCGGGGTGCTCCGAAATCAGGAACGGCTTGTCGGAGTAGTTCAACAAGCGGATGTCGGTGATACCGAAGATCGCTGCCGCATCGCGCAGATTTCGCTCTTTCTGCTTGATATACTCGTCAGCTGGGGCGCTCAGGACAGTCGGATCGCGCTCGGACTCCGGTTTCCTCAACTCTTCCATCCAGTCCTCCCGATGGGTACTGCCCCCATGAGTGACCACGCAGAGGGTGGCTTCGTCTCCCCGTTCGACGTGCATCCCAATGGTTCCGGCAAACCAGGTGAAATCGTGAGGATGGGCGCATACCGCCAAGAGGCGCAGCTTGCGATCAGTCATTAGTCGGTCTCCAGTATTTGCGATTCGTTGATATCGGTCCCGATTGCGGGTATCGTGCCCCGATCGTGGACACTGTAATGCACCCAACTTTACGATTGTTCAGCATCACAATATAGAATATCCTTAACAGCTGGTCACCACGTTTACACGTAAAACGTTTGGAGAGCGACATGGAGCTCATAGATCCCAAGAAATACCGACAGCTTTTCCTAGACGATGGCGCCATCGACAGCAAAATCGGCGTCCACCAGCAGCTGCACCAACCGCGAAAGTGTGGTCCGGTCGTTCTGCCCGACCGTGCGCGTGGCGAAACTGCCCTGCAGAGCCGCGTTTCGCCCCAATGGAACTCGGAGAAGAAGCTATGGGAATGGTGGCTCGCGAACGACTATGCCACCTCCGAAGACGCCGAGCACTGGGAACGTAGACCCATCGAGGATGCACCGCGGCATCTGGTGCGCGACGAGCGCGATCCTGACCCGCAACGGCGTTACAAGGGATTACTCCCAAACGGTGTCAACAACAATCAGGTCCCCGGGTTGTCTGCAGACGGCATTCGCTGGACCCGTCCCGATGTTTCTGAGATTCCCAGTCAGGACGAGTCGCAATTTACCTACGACCCATACAACGAGCAGTTCATCGCCATGGTCAAGCAAAGCACCGAGTGGGGACGCTCCGTGTTTCTTTCTACCAGCAAAGATGGCGAGCATTACTCAGATCTCGAGCTCATATTCCATACCGACGAGCAAGACTGGGAGAACTGCCGTAAACGGGTACGGGAGATGTTGGCAAACCCAGCATTTATCAAACCGCCCATCGTTGACGACGAAGACTACATCGCTGAGGCGTATCACATGGCAGTAATGCCTTATGAAGGGCTATACGTCGGATTCCCGCTGATATTGAATCCGATTGGCGCCGTGCCGCCGCCCCATATGAACTTCACCCGTATCAACCAGATTGAGCTCACCGTATCTCGCGACCTCTATCACTGGGACCGGGTGGCAGACCGCGAGCTCTTCATCGGCATTGAACCCTGGGACGGCAAACGTTGGGACACCAGCCAGGTAGGCATGTCGGGGGCGCCCATCGTCAAAGAAGATGGCGAGATCTGGATCTACTACATCGCCTGCCGCATTCCCGCATCGCGCGAGTTCCACGAGAGTTTCGACAATAACCGCGAATTATTCCGGCTCAATGTCGATCCAGATCTGTTCGACGAAGGCACCACCATCTGTCTTGCCAAGCTCCGCCCCGATGGTTTCGTCTCCCTCGATGCTGACGAAGCAGGCACCATCGTCACCAAACCGTTCGAATGGAAGGGGGAGGATCTTTACGTCAATGCCGACGCCAAGTGGGGCGAGATTTACGCCGACATCCTCGATGCCGAAACCGACAAGTGCCTCCCCGGCTTTTGGGTGCCCGCCGAGCTTCCGACGCCACTTACGGGCGATCACACGCGAGTCAAGATCAAATGGAAGCCCGATCACGACCTGGTGTTCGAGAAGCCGGTGAAAGTCCGGTTCTATCTGAATCGGGCACGACTATATTCTTTTTGGTTGGAGTGAACTATAGCGCTTTATTAGAAGCACTGCGGAAAAGCTCTCTCAGACGGCGCGATCCTGTCCGAACTCCGCGAATCAATACGCTTCTGTTGTCCACGAAATACATCTGAGCAAGGACCATGCAATGGACCAAGAATTGATTGACCCCAAGAGCCACCGGCAACTCTTCATAGACGACCACGCCGTATTCAAAACCGTCGGCATCGAACGTACGTTGCATCAACCGGAGGACTGTGGTGCCGTCATCCGTCCTGATAAGTCGCTGGGGCAGACAGGCACCCAAACTTCGTCTGTGCCACAGTGGAATTCGGATAAAAACCTGTGGGAGTGGTGGTACTACGCCCACCAGATTGACGGCTCGCCCAGCCTGCTGCTCTACAGCACTTCGGAAGACGGTATCCACTGGGAAAATCCTGCTCTTGGTCTGCACGAGTGGAGGGGCAGCAAGAAAAACAACATCGCCCTCGCCCTCGGCTCTGAGCATCTCGCTCACATCATCCGCGACGAGAACGATTCGGACCCGCAACGCCGGTACAAAGCGCTCTTCGGCAGCAGTGGGCGCAAACCGGCTGTATCGCCGAATGGCTTCCAATGGACCATGCTCGACGTGCCACCAGTTCCCAGTGCCGATACGTCCTGTTTTACCTACGACCCTATCGGCGAGCAGTACGTGTTGACAGTCAAACACGGAACCAATTGGGGACGATCGGTCTGGCTGAGCACCGCTAAGACGTTCGGAGATTTCAGTGAACCTGAGCTGATCTTCCACACCGATGAGATCGACTGGGAAAATCGCCGCGATCGCGTGCGTGAGATCATCGAGAATCCTGCTTATCTGACGCCGCCAATCATCGACGACAACGATTACATCGCCGAAGCCTACAAGATGGCGATCATGCCGTATGAAGGCATGTATATCGGTTTTCCCCTCATCTTCAATCCGTTCGGCGCCATCCCACCACCCCACATGAACTTCACTCGCATCAATCAGAACGAGCTGGCAATCTCCCGCGACCTGCACAACTGGACCCGCGTCGCCGACCGCGCCGTGTTCCTCGGCATTCAGCCCTGGGATGGAATCAACTACGGGACGAACCAGATCAGCGTGAACGATCGTCCAATTTTACGGGAAAACGAGATCTGGGTTTACTACAACGGCCATCGCCTGCCCGGAGACCGGGAGCGCTATCGACAGTTCAACGGCAACAAGGAACTATTTCGATTGAATATCGATCCGGCGGCCTTCGATGATTCCAGCGGCCTCTGTCTGGCGAAGCTTGGACGCGATCGTTTCGTGTCACTGGATGCAGCTGGCACCGGATGGGTAATAACAAAACCGTTCATGTGGAAGGGGGAGAAGCTGCGCATCAACAGCGACGCTCGGTGGGGCGAGGTCCACGCCGAGATCCTGGACGCGGGTGTCCTTCCTGAAGATTCCGACGGCAATCTCGGGCCTGACACCTTCGACGCCCTTCCCGGCTTCGTGTCTTACAAGGGCGAGACCGTGCCTATGACGGGTGACCACAAACAGCGAGCCATGTCGTGGCACGGGAACCCGCAACCTCCCATTGACCGCCCGATACAGATTCGTTTTGTAATGCGACAGGCACGGTTGTATTCCTTCTGGTTGGAGTAGAATTGTGACGAAGCGCAAAGATTTGAATCAGTACGACCTTGCCTGGTTGGCACAGCACAAAGAGAAAACTATCGATCCCGAACTGCGCATTGTCGACCCTCACCACCATTTCTGGAAACAATCCCGTTTTGGACGTTATCTGCTCGACGATCTGTGGTCTGACACCGAGTGCGGTCATCTGGTCGAGAAGACTGTATTTCTCGAGTGCAGCTCAGAGTATCGCAAGGACGGACCCGAGGAACTGCGATGCCTAGGAGAAACCGAGTTCGTTTCCGGACTGGCAGATCAAGCGGCGAAGAGCAAAGAGCACGCCGTTCGCGTTGCAGGGATCGTGGGACATGCCGACCTAACCATGGGTGCACGAGTGGAGGAGGTGTTACAGGCCCACCTGGAGTGCAGTGAGCTGTTTCGCGGGATTCGCCACAGAGCAGCTTGGGACCAAGAGCTTGGTGGATCAGATCGAGATACTCGCATTTATGCCAACAAGAGCTTTCGTGAGGGGTTCGCCACACTGGCGCCGTTGGGGTTGAGCTTCGACGCCTGGAACTTCTTTACCCAAATGCCAGAGCTTGTAGAGCTCGCCGATGCTTTACCCGAAACTACAATCATCATGAATCACCTTGGCGGCCCCCTCGGCGTCGGTTCGTATGCGCAGTATCGGGAGGAGGTGTTTGCCCGATGGCAGCAGCATATCTCTGCCTTGAGCCGCTGCCAGAATGTGGTGATGAAACTTGGTGGGTTAGGGATGCCTCACGCGGGTAATGGATGGCACCAGCAGAAGCGTCCGCCGGGTTCAGAGGACGTCGCGGCTGCGTACCTACCTTACTGTCTACACGCCATTGAACAGTTCGGTCCAGAGCGCTGCATGTTCGAGAGCAACTTCCCGGTGGACAAGATCTCCATGTCCTACCAAGTGTTGTGGAATGCTTTCAAGCTCGTGGCCGCAGGTTTTTCAGTCGACGAAAGGAAGGAACTGTTCAGCGGCACTGCGGAACGAGTGTATCGGCTGAACTAGTCCGAAGCTCACCAGCTGGCTCGGGTTGCGATTAATGAGATGTCGCTAAATCTGCGGTGCCGGCGTGCCGTCGGAATTCAGAATTTTCGCTTCGATCAACGCTTCTTTCAGCTCTGCCATCTGTTCGTCGGGCAGCGGTAGTTGGGGTTTTCTGGGTACCGTGCCCTCGTAACCCAAAAGGTTCATTCCCGCCTTCTGCACCGCAACACCACACCATTGTCCCAAGAAGTCCAGCCGGTTGATGCTCTCCTGTAGGACGCGCGCCTGGTCGTAGCAACCATCCAGGCAAGCCTGGATGATATCTCGCGCTATGTGGGAACCCCAGTTGGCAAACAAAAGGCAGGCCCCGACAGCACCAATCATGCCGCCGGGCATCAACAAAGTGCCATTGCAGGTCCAAAACTTCACGTCTTCGGCGACAAATTGTGCCAGGCGACATTCGTACTGGTAGTTGAGCGACATGATGTAGGCAAACACATTGTCGCACGAAGTGATCGCCTTGAGCTCATCGGGTTTGACGTCGACGCTCATCGAAATCCGAGGCTGGTGGATAACAACCACCGGCACCGGGCTTCCCGCCGTAACCTGCTCGAAGTACTCCTGAATCGGTGCTTCCGGGTTCTTGGAGACGGGTGGAATCCGCACGCGTACCATGTCCGTCCCCGCCTCGGCGTACAGATTCGCCAGACGCACGGCATCGGTTGGAGATAACGCGTCGATCCCGGCAATTACAAACCGTCTTCCGGCGTGAGCTTCAACGACTGTCTTGACAGCCTCGAGCTTCTCGAGTTCTCCAAGATGGAATTCCTCGCCGCCGTGACTACCAACAACGAAGCCCGACAGGGCAGAGCTACAGTACCTGTCGACGTTGCGCGCAAGCGCATCCAGATCCAATGACTCATCGTCGCGGAACGGCATGTTGGTGGGCGATACAATGATTGGATCTGTGGTTGGTACGGGCATGATCAATCCTTATGGTTGATGTAATTTCCGCCAAGACATCGAGTCGCGCCTCCGCATCTTACTGTCGGCGCACTTCACCCCTCACCTTCGCGATAACGGCGGTTCCGGTAGCATACGCCGTCTCGTAGTCACCAAGACGAAACGCTTCCAGATGCTCGGACCATCCGTGCGGTTCCTTGCTCGGCTGGTCGGCGGCAGGTAAACGCGCGCGTGCGAAGGCGATCATCTCATCGAGCTCCACCTGTTGAGCGAGGCATTCCCGATGGCGACTCCTGGCCACAGGATCTTGGTTGCCGACTTTTACTAACCGCGCGGCCAACGTTGCTATACGGTCCACAAGCATTACGGTGCGTTCCTTGCCAAAGGTTTCGCTGGCGTGGGTGCGCGGATCGTCGCCCCCAACGCCCTGGGGCACGACTGCCGGATTCGGATCAAGCGCACCCAGGTCGACGGTTTCCGGTGCCAGGTGCATCAACAGCGAAGTCTCAATGGCGGCAGCGTGATCCATAGGTTTTTCCAGGTCGGTGATGAGATGTGCATCGACCCCGGCCCAGATGATACAATCAGACACCCGCATGGCGGTCAGGGCTGCTTTGCGGATGGCTAGGTAGTCCTCCGTGCCCCCATGCCCTGAAAGCCAGACGACCACCTTCGCGCCGTTGCGCGCCAGGTAGTTGAGGATCGTCTCCACCTGCTTTTCGACCAGTTCCGGGGGAGTCGGCATTCCCAATGGCCACGGCACGGTGTGCGCATGTAGATAGGTTGGCGGGAAAACCAAGCCACCGTAGATGTCGGCGGCACGCAGACACAAGGCTCGGGCTTTCACGGCGTCCAAACCGATCGGATTCTGCAGACCATGCCACTCCAGCGGCCCCGACGGTACGAACACGCACGGGAACTCTTCAATCCGGCTCCAAATCTCGTTGGGGCG
>CAYNZV010000122.1:0-11317 GCA_964401715.1 uncultured Gemmatimonadaceae bacterium
TCTGGGTATTCGGTAATCGTGTGGGTGGCAAGCACCTTGCCCTGGGTATCTTCCAGGTTCAACACCACCTCACCGTCAGTGGGCGGCTCCACGAAGCGGACCGATGCTGCGACGTGCAACAGCGAATCCACCCGACCCTCAGTGCCTACAATCTGCAGGGACGGCAACGGGGTAAAACGGACAGACCATTGGCTTAACAACGCGGCACCCACCCCAGAAAAGTGAGCTCGCAATCGGAGACTTCGATGGGTAGCAGCGTCGATCGAACCAAGATCGATCGTTTGGCCCAACGCCAAGCGCTCGAATCCTTCGAGCACCACCCAAGAACTGTCCGCACCGCTGCCACCAAGCAGCTCGATGCGCAAGCTTTCTGGGCCATCGGTGCTACCGGCAGTCTCCAGTGTCTGCCATCGGAACGCCGGACCGATAACCGGCGACAACAGCGACGCGGCCTCTACTCGATCTCCGCCGGCATAACGATAGATAGTGGGGCCAAACAGGTCGCCCAACCAGACCTTGTTGTTGACCCAATCGTACTGGCCCGCAACAATACGTGTCGTATCCTGATCCCCAGGCACTTCGTCGCGCACCGCACCATCAACCGTATCGATTCTGCGAACTCGGTTGTCACCGCCGAATTCGAGGAGGTACAAGTCTTCAGTGTCGGCCAGAATACCATCGGTCCATTTGTAAGTGAATCCAGTTTTGGTCGGAGGCGAGGTGAATTCTCGGAGCAACTCCCAGCCGTTGGCGGGGTCGAAAATACGAACCCGCCACTCGTTGCGGGTTCCCGCCTCTGAACTCATGGAGACGTTATAGATGTAGTTGCCGTCGGAGGTGATGAGCGAATGTCCGTCTTCTACGCGGCCATACTTCCACTCCACCAGACCAGCGCGGACGACGACAGTGTCCATTTTTCCGTTGGACACATCGATGCGCTCCAGTTCAAAGGCGCGACCGCTCTCGTTGTAGATAAATCCGTCGCTGTGATAGGTTGCGGAGATTCCGGCGGTAGTGGAATCGCTGAGAACGCCGTACACCCGACCTGGTGTTGAACCATTGAAGCCCGTACCGATCTTAGTGAAACGATCTTGACCAGGGTAGATCGTCGAGGGATCGTTGAACCAGCGTTTGGTGTATAGATAGGTACCATCTGCACAGACGAGTCCGGCACCATCGATATCGGCCACTCTGAACCAGTCCTCTCGCCGTTCCTCGGTAAGCCGGATCGGTTCCTTCTTCGAGCCCAACACGAGGTCACTTTCCTCGTTCAAACGCAAGGCCCCTGTGTCGGCTACTACGAATTGTCTACCAACCTGGCGCCAGCGACGGACGTTGTTCACTTTGCTGAGCGTAAAGGTGCGTGCGTCGCTCCACGGCCCTACTGCGCCGTGGAGCACAATGCGCGCCCGCCAGAAATAGGTGCCGCCCAGACCGGCAGCACCGGCTGGTGGTTCGTACGCGGCCAGCCCATCCTGGGAAGGGATTTCGGGTGAGTAGATGGTAGCGGTCGAGTCGAACGTTGGTTCGGTCGAGAGAGCGAACTGACAGCTCAAAATCCCGGCATCGATCGGCACCATAGCCGTCAACTTCAGGTCATCGCCAGCCACTGCCTCATGGGCTCTAGGTGCCGCCAACTCCGGCAAGAGCGGCTCCAACACCTCTACGCGCAATTCACGGTTGTTGTTGAAGCGTGCGGTATCGTTAATCCGCCCCTCGGGATCCAGGCGCAATTCGAGCAGGTAAACCCCGGTGTCCGAGCCAATTGCCCAGGGTAAACTCAACGTCAAATCGTCCATGAATCCCTCGGTACGAATCTGGTGCAAGGTATCCGGGAGCGCTCTCCGCGGATGATGGGCAAGAATCAATACATCTACGCTGTCGGCCGTATGAATGGAATAATTGCCCAGCGTTGCTCGGATCGACGCCGTTGCCCCCGCAAAGAGCGTCTCCTCTTCGACTATTAGTTCTTCGGCGGCAAAATCGGGAGCCTCTTGCAAGGCCAACTCTTGCGCCGGGTCGCCAAAAAGCTGCATGGTTAGGACCGCTTCCTTGAAACTAGGATGCGCTGCCAGTACCAACGTCTTGGCCGCGTTCAAACTAGGACCGAATTCGAGATTACCTCGCTCAAACAATTGTGAAAACAGGTTCTCGCCGAGAAGCCCGTTCTGGGCAACAAAACTCTCGGCACTGGCAGAGATATAGGCGATGGATCCACCATCCGCTTTATCCGTGAACACCTCTCCGAGGCTTTCCTCGTGGGGATTGGCGAACATACCGTTGAGACAAGAAAGGGCCAGCACCAGCGGCAGACGAGGCCCGTTACTCACCTGACTCAGGTAGTCCCAATCGGGAAATTGCAGCGAGAATAGGAACTGCATTGTGCCGGCACTGCCGTGCCCGTTGAAGTTGAAAAGCAAAGCGCCATCATTGAGAGCATCGAGAAACCGACGTCCGGCAGTATTGGGAATGGGCGTATTATCTTCGTTATAGACCTTTATCGATTGCAAACCCAGCGGTTCTGTGTAACGTTCAGCTAAGTGATCGCTAGGCCCTGTGAAGAGAGCTTTCGGGTGATAGTTGGCGGCGTAAACAACGCGTCTACGCCAAGGACCCGGTGCGGGCGCTACATCGTAACGAATGATCTTGTCCACTGCCGCGGCCGCTTCTTCGGGAGTTGCAACGGCCAATCTTCCCACAGCTATATCGGGCAGGATGTCCTCTCCTTCGAGGAACCCGTACTGAACGTCACTGGGAGCGTGGCCACGATTGCGCGCGTGGTAGTACAGACTGGGGACAAAGCTTGGTGCACCGCCCCCGAAGATGTTGCGATAATCAAAGGTGGCGTCGCCCAGGAGCAGAAGATAGATCGGTTTCACCTGCCAAGCGTTGTAGGCGTACTGCAGGAATTCTTTCAACGCCGCCCGGTCGAGCAACCCGTGAGAAAACTCGTCGTAGATATCGGTGGTGTGGACGACGGAGACGCGCAAACCCTCTTTGTGTCGGTGGCGTGCCAAACGTTCCGCGCTTGCTGCGAAGGAGGGATGAGTGATGATGAGGTAGTCGGCGCCCTGGTCCGGAGAGCCCCAACTAGAGAGTGTATCGAGTATCCCTGTCGGAGTGAGAATGCGGGAGCTGTCGGCAATCACAAATGTAGGCGCCGACGGCGAGCGATGCTCGAAGGTGGCACTAATCCCGGTTTCCGTAGAGTCCACAACAAGGTCGGTATAGCGAACACCGTTGGCCACATCGAACAGCTCAATAGCGCGATAGCGGAAGCCGCTAATCGTGATTCGTTCGCCCGTCGGTGTTGGCGGTCTCGAGAACGACAGGTACCCAACTAAGGCCTTGTACAGCCGTCGGTAATCGATGGCAAACCAGTTGAAAAAGACCTGGTCCCACTTCGCCTGGTCGGCGAACACCTGCAGCAGAACGCGATTGGTGCCGTCGCGCAGGTAGGTGCTCGGGATCTCTCGTTCGAAGGAACGAGCGACTTGGCCGTCCCAAATGGCATTATCGATTTCATTGTTGTTCAGCTTGACGACAGTGTGGTGACCGAGGTTGGTGGTACCGTGCAAAGACACCCTGAAGCGAGCGGTGTACTCCTCCGCCAATGCCGGGTAGGACAGGTCACGGGCAAAAATACGAGAAGAGGGTACATCTGGTTTCGTGGCAAGAACCGGTTGATCCCAAAACCAGTGATCGCGCGTGTTATCCGGCGCATCTGGTAGCGGGTCGTACCACAGATCCTGCTCGAAGTGAGCCGTTGACCAAAAATAAGAGGACTGGGGGAATTGGTTGACCGGCGCGCCGGTCTGAGCGACAAAGCGTTGTCCACTTGCGCCCCCCCAAGTAAGCCAGTAGGTGTTTTGCCGCCCGAAGATGCTATCAAAATCCCGGTCATCGCGACGGAAGCGGCCATTAAATAAGAGGAAATCGTCGGCATCGAAACGTCCGTCCTCTTCTCCTGCTAAGTATATGATCTGCTCTTTCCCTCTGTGAAACAGTCGCAACGTGCGCGGATCGACATCGTCGGTGTCGATGCCAAGGGTTTCCAGAAAGAATCGGTCCACCCTGAATAGTTCGTCCCGATCCACGACGAGTTTGATCCACGGGAGTCTGGAATCGTACCACTCGTTTTGCGTCGCTTTGGAGGCCAACTGCCGAACACTTGGAGATACCGGGTTTAGGAAGTGATTGTAGAACGACGAGATGGGGATGCGATCTGGTTGGGCGGGCTTTGTTTGGACAACACCCACAAACCGAATCCGGACCCTCAGGCGATCGAATACCCTCAAGATCTGACGCACCGGATTGTAGGCCCACGGGTACAAATGCAAGCGATGCACGCGCACGCCACGCTGAATCCCCATAAAACCGAGCGTCGCCTGATCGGCAGGTTCGAAGCTATTGCGACGGTATGCCTGTGGGTTTCGCCAGAAAACTTCGCTTTCTTCCGCCTCTCGATCTTCAGACTGTACCGGCAGCAGGTCGATCTGCTCGTAGTCGACGTAGTGCGCCTCCAGAACTTCCAGGCTAACAGTGGCGCCCGCCGGTACCGCGATTAGTTCGGCAACGAACGGCAGTGCCGGCACGCCGACAGCAACTGGTAGTGGCAGCTCGGTCTTCAGCTGATGGTAAATCTCGCCATCGACGAACCGCTCGTCAGGCGGCGCCGATTCCTGAAGGAACTCGATGGTGAGACCACGAGTGTCAGCGGCAAGGACGTTGAGCTGCTCAGCTCCGCAGCGGAAAGCCAGTAGCAGCATTGGGAGGGCCGCCAAACAGCGGAGTGGCATGTTGACGCAGGTGGTGGCTGTTCGTAGCGTGAAATCGGAACTAATTGAAGAAAAAGAAGATACGATGTTGAAAAGTAGGATTCGCTATTGGCACTGTCCAGCACATCTCCTGTTCATTTTCTTGACTCGCGGACATGGCTGGGGGTTTGATATTCAGGGTACCGTTCGTTTCGAGCTGGACAAACAGCCCGTAATGGGTGCGGTGGTTCGGTTCGTAGGCCACCGAAGCGGCGATCTGTTTGAGACGCAAACCGATGCCAACGGTTCCTATGTTCTCTCTCTTCCGGATATGGCAACGGCAGTCCTTGAGCCCAGGGAGGGCTCTGGCGTCTATCCTACGCAGCTGGGTCTGGCCTTTCCCAATCCGTTCAACCCGGAGGTCAATATTCCTTTTCACCTGGCCGAACCTGGGCCGGTGCTGCTCCAGATTTACGACTTGCTGGGACAACCCGTCCATCCATTGGTTGCTCAGGAGTTGTCGGCCGGCACTTATCAAATGAGGTGGGATGGCACTGACAGGCAGCAGCGACCGGTGGCTGCTGGCGTGTATCTCTATCAGCTGGTTGCGACCGGGTTTACCGGTAGCGGCAAGCTGACCTTGCTGGATGGCGGCAGTAAGCGCCGCGACGTCGGTGCCTGGTCACCCAAAACGTTGACACGGAGCTTTGATGTGGAGGTCTCCGGTGTCGGTATTGAGACCTTGCGATTGGTAAACCTGCAACCGCTATCCAGGAGTTTCGTGGCTGATTTCACTGTGGCGGCGAACCATCGTCAGCATCCCCTTGGTGGCAACCAATTCACCGTTTTATTAGGTGTGCCCGGCGGAAAATTCTCTATGGGCAGCAAACGGTACCAGGACGAATCACCGCGACATGACGTCTTCCTGGATGGCTTTTTCCTTCAGCAACTGGAAACCACCCAAGCCGAGTATCAACGCTGCGTCGAAGCAGGAGCCTGTTTCGAGCCAGCCCAAGGCGAGGCGTGTAACTGGGGTCACGGCGATCGTGCTGACCATCCGGTTAACTGCATCAGCTGGCACGACGCGTCGCGCTACTGCACTTGGGCAGGCCTGCGCCTCCCCACCGAGGCAGAATGGGAAAAGGCAGCGCGGGGAACCACTGGCAGGGAATATCCCTGGGGCGATGCGCCGCCGGGAGGTGCCGGTAACTGCGAGCGGGCGGTGATGATGCGCGCCGGAAAGGGGTTGGGTTGTGGGCACGATGGCACGGGACCGGTGGGTACCAATGGGGATGGTTCGAGCCCCTACGGCATGCTGGATATGGCCGGTAATGTGTGGGAGTGGGTCGAGGATGATTACGACCGTGAGTTCTACGCTGCTTCACCTCTGCAAAATCCGATTAACCGGGCAGACAGTGGTCACAAAGTGCTGCGCGGCAACAGTTGGTTCTATGTCGATCCGGATCCCGATATGCGCGCCGCCAACCGATATCGCATGCCGCCATTGCGATGGTATCCCTATGTGGGGACGCGTTGTGCCAGCTCAAACACGGAACTGAATGGCAATCCTGATCCACCCTTGCAGTTGGAATCCGAAGTTGTGCTTTTTCCCGACTGGCGCAGGCGAAATCGAGCGGTCCAACAGGAGCTTGGAGACCTACCGATGGTGAAGGTTGATGCGGGTCAACAAAATGAAATGATGATGATTCCCGCCGGCAACTTTCGCATGGGCACAGACGTCGGCGCCGGAGATGAACGACCGGAGCGGACAGTCTTCGTGAGTACCTTCGAAATCGATCGCTTCGAGGTCACGGTCAGCGACTACGAAGCGTGCGTCCGGGATGGTTCGTGCACCGAACCGTATAGTGGCCCGGCCGCCTACCGGTTGCAATTCGAGGGGGATTTCACTAACTGGGGAAAACCGGAACGTGCGGACCATCCGGTCAACGCCGTAACCTGGTTCCAAGCCAACACCTACTGCCGATGGGCAGACAAGCGATTGCCAACCGAAGCGGAATGGGAGAAAGCAGCCCGGGGCACCGAAGGACAGCGCTATCCGTGGGGCAACCGCGAACCCGACTGCGACTGGATCGTCATGGACGACGGGGGTGATGGCTGTGGGCAAGAAAGTACCTGGCCGGTGGGAGCAAAACCGCAGAGCGCCAGTCCGTATGGCGTGCACGACATGTCCGGCAACGTGTGGGAATGGGTCGCCGACTGGTGGTCGCACGACTATTACGTTTCGGGTCCGACACGAAATCCGCTGAATACAGAGCCGGGCACAGCAGAACTGAAGGTTTTGCGCGGGGGCTCGCTAGCCGACCAAAACCCCCACATTCACTTGACCACCAATCGGCTTGCCTACGGACCCAAGTCTCGTTTTGACTACACTATCGGGTTTCGTTGTGCGCGTAGCGCCAGCTTCTGACCCGCAAACAAAAAGCGGGTCAGTCCGCTGAGGACCTTCCCGCTTCTGCCCGCCTCTGGAAAAATCGTACTACGTTGACTGTTTGCGTATCGCTTCGATCTTCATATCGCGCTCGGCGAATATCTGTTCGCGCAACTGATTGATCTCATTCTGAAACTGGCGTTGGTGTTCTGCCATGGTTTGAGGATCAACCTCGCGTTGCATTTTCTCCAGTTTACCTTTGATCATGATCTCCTGTTCCGCCCATTTGGCCTCATACTCCTTCTTTATCTGATCTACGGCTTCGATCTGCTCAGGCGTCAATTTGACGTAGGAATCATCCCCGTCCACGGCGCCGTCCGCTTTTTCCATCGCCAATTCGAGCGCCGACTTCATCATTGTCCTCCTTGGGCAAAACGGCTTTTCAATGTACACAACATAGGAGCGACATCGAAGTGCTGCAAGGATTATTGCGCCCACGATAACGCGATCCTACTATTTCCCCAAGTAGGTTGTCATTCGCTAGGAGCAGGGCTATGTCGAGACAATGGAAGGTATATCTAGCTGGGGAGGTCCACAGCGATTGGCGTCAACAGATCACCCAAGGGGCTCAAGACGCTGAATTGGACGTGTGGTTCTTCGCACCAGTGATGGATCACGGTGCCAGCGACGGTTGCGGCGTCGATATTCTCGGACCGGAAGACGATCCGTTCTGGACCGACCACAAAGGGGGCAAGATCAATGCGATCCGAACCCGCACCCTCATTAGGGCATCCGACCTCGTTGTGGTGAAGTTCGGCGATGAGTACCGCCAGTGGAATGCCGCCTTCGATGCCGGTTATGCGTTCGCTTTGGACAAACCGTTAATTGTGCTCCATCCTCCCGAGTTGCGCCACCCGTTAAAAGAGGTGGATGCCGCGGCCTTAGCGGTCGCCTGCAAACCAGCGCAGGTGGTGGACATCCTCAACTACGTAATGAAGACCGTATAGCCTCAGGGCGTAGCTTGCGGGAAAAGGTCCGCGAAGAGGAAAAATCGACTATGTTGACTGTGCCATTGTTGTCGAAATCGCCCGAGTCTTTCAGTACACGCCGTCAGCAGCGGGATATCGGCGGTAGCTAACAGCAGGCTGGGATGGGTTTCGGCGGGAAGAGTTTGAGCCACGGCCAGACGCAGCGGAGAACAACATACCGTTCCGACTAATAGCAAGACGGCGAGACATTAACCGCGGTGCCGCAGGCACAATCCGGCCCAATCATCGACAGGCAACGACCCAATGCCTTCAGGATGCCAGCCACAGGTCTATGTGATCGTTCAGAACCAGCGCCGCAGGTTGAGGTTGAGACCTCCAAAGATGCCCACGGAGACGTAGTTGCTGCCTACGTTAACTTTGAAGCCACCCATTTTTTCGGGTCGCGCGTTGAACAACAACCCGAAGGTTGCGTACGGCGTTTTCGGATTAAAAGCGCGAAAACCGCCTCCGGCAAACAGATTGCCCGGTTGGTTTCCGAACCAGAGGTTTCTGATAAGAAAAAGGCTGAGATCGGCTCCACTGGACCACCTGACATTGGTACCTCCCGAACAGCGGAAGTCGGACACGAGAAAACCGGTCTCTCGATCCAAACATGCCCGCCCGCCGCTAGGGACGTAGAGGCGCTCGAAGCGTGGATCCTCGGACTCCCCTTCCAAGAGCCCAATATCAATGGCGCTTGCCGTGAACAACAAGCTATAAGGCGTCAAAACCGTGGTGAGTCCTGCAGGTATGGCGATGCCGGCCTTGGTGTTGACATTGAGGAAACCAAGTCCAGAAGAGAGGTAGAATTCGGAACGAGGGGTGGGTGGCGCACCCTCGCTTGGCTGTTGTCCTCCGATCCTAACCGGCAACATCGTTGTAAGGCAGAAAAAAAGGCTTACACAACAAACATTCTGCAAGCCTTTGGACAAATCTGGATATTTGGAACCGTTCAGAGGGCTAGTTCTCCTTCTCATCTCCGAACATTTTGACAATGACGGCGAACTGAACAATCTGCCTGATTACCCCGGACACCCAGAAAAACCACTGCTTGTTTCATCAGGCTGCCTTGAAACCCGAAAAACACCGATAGATAGGTGCGCATGACTTTACTTTGGGTGACAGCGCGGCGTCCAACTCGAGAGTTTTGGCCACATGATTCAGGTCAAATTCTGCATCCGGTTTGCTTAGAAGCGACGATAGCTTGCTGTGAGCTTCTGGCATGGCGGTCAAGTTGCTCAACTGGCGTATCACTTCTGAGGACTTGCTGATATCCCTCCGCAAAGAGCTAAACCCGATGCTTCTCAAGCACGGAAATATACTGAAGAAGGGGGGCACAATCCACAAGAAGGCCTTGGTTACCCGGTTGTTACTGAGTATCGGCCGATTGGCCCTTTCCCGGTTCCCACAACAGATCTCCTGTGGCCTGGTTTTGACGCCGGGCCAATACGAAAAGCAGGTCCGACAAGCGGTTCAGGTACTTCGCCACCTGTTCGTTCACCTGTTCATTCGCAGCCATTTGCCACACTCGACGCTCGGCTCGACGACAAACCGTACGCGCCAGATGCAACCAGGATGCGGCGACCGTTCCGCCCGGTAGTACAAAGCTCCGCAGGGGCTCCAACGACTCGTTCTCACGGTCGATAGCGGATTCGAGGCGTTCGACCTGACTGGCGATTAGTCGCAGTGCTTGCCGCTCCTGGCTGTTTTCTTTCGAAGGGTGACAAAGGTCGGCGCCCAGATCGAACAAATCGTTCTGAACTAGTCGCAGGATTTCTTGATGAACGGCCGGCAATGGAGTGGTCATCGCCAACCCCAGAACCGCATTCAATTCGTCTACCGTTCCGTACGCCTCCACCCGCAGGTGGGTTTTTGCTACCTCCTCGCCATCTCCCAAGCGAGTCCGACCACCATCGCCTGTCTTGGTGTAGATCTTCGAAAGGGTTACCACATCCCTTCTCCTTTTAACGTAGCCATTGACGCACCTAAACCTCAAACATACATTGCAGTCGATTATTCATTACTCTTTCCCTACGAAACCAAACGTGTTACCCGACGTCCAGAATAACCCGGACCAGCGTGGCATCGATATCGATCAGGTTGGGGTTTCCAATGTTCGCTATCCCCTGACATTGCCTTTGCGCGGCGGCGGAAATTTCAACACCGTTGCTAACGTCTCCATGACCGTGCGCTTGCCCCACGACCAGAAGGGCACCCACATGTCGCGGTTCATGATCGCCCTCAACGAACAGAATCACCACTTTCGGCCCGACAACGTACATATAGTGCTCGAAGAGATGCTTCATCTCCTCAATGCAGATGAAGCTTATCTCGATATGGAATTCCCAATCTTCCTCTTTCGGCCGGCGCCGGTAAGCGGCGAGCGCGGTTTGCTGGACTACGACGGCCTTTTTCGGGCTATGATGACCAAAGACGGCCTTTACGACAAGATAGTTGGAGTGAGAGTAAACGCCACCAGCTGCTGTCCGTGTAGCAAGGAGATCAGCAGCTACGGCGCGCATAATCAGCGATCGGAAATCAAGGTGGACGTCCGTCCCACCGACGAAGCTTTCATCTGGTTCGAGGATCTGATCGACATCGCCGAGAGCAATGCTTCCTGCCAACTCTATCCAATTCTCAAGCGTCCAGACGAAAAATATGTGACGGAGCAATCGTACGACAATCCAAAGTTTGTGGAAGATATCGTACGCGACGTATCAGCGGCGCTGTTTGCTCTTCTCGATGCAGAACAGATAAGCTGGTTTTACGTCTCATGCAACAACTACGAGAGCATCCACAACCACGACGCCTTCGCCAAAATAGAGCGCGGATTGCGCGGCCCCTTGCTGAGTCTCAAGGAAGCGGAAGATGCCGAGGCGCTGCTGTGACGTTCAACGAATCTCGATCTCGAAAAGCTGCGGCCAGTTCTTGCCCGTAACAAACACTCGATCCTCCTTGTTGTCGTAAGCAATTCCGTTCAACACCCCTGTCGTATTTGTACGTAGATCTTGCGGTAGGATGCCGGTCAGATCGATCCATCCCAAAACCTTGCCACTATTCGGATCAATACGGGCGATTCGGTCTGACTGCAAGATATTTGCAAATACCTCGCCCTTTATGTACTCCAACTCGTTCAATAGGGT
>CAYNZV010000123.1:0-10627 GCA_964401715.1 uncultured Gemmatimonadaceae bacterium
TGTGAAACCTGTCGATCGCTCCGCGCTTGACAAGCGCTTCAGGAAGAAACTGCAAGAGCCGTGCGTAAAGATGCTTCTCCAAAACGCTGAGAAATCACGCATCGCCTACGCGCTCGTTCCCCGCTTGCCTCGGTTCATCAAGGATGGGAAGGCCAACCTGAACTCGGTGGCCACATTGCTGCGCTCCCATCCACAAGTTTTTGAGAACGTAACTCATATGATCAAATACAAAGCCGAGCCGTTCTTTCTCAGCGAGCTTCCGCGGCTCGATTGGGCGATCATCAGCTGTGAAGTACTTCCCGAGACCAAGGCCAAGAACTACAACCAGCAGCGGTTAATTATGAAAAGCTACGCTCAGAAACATCAAACCACGGAAATGCGGGTGCGACATCGTACCTTGGTCGAAGCCCTCTTCGACATGGTTGTGGTTCAGCTGGTGATCAACGAGAAACTCCTTATCAACAGTGTCGAGATGACGGATTCGAAGACAGACCGTATGAACTACGCTTGCATAAATAATAGCGAAAAGGGGATTCGCATCGGCGACTTAAGCCGCCAGCAAACCCACCCCCAACTAGGGATCTGCGCCTCTTGGTAATTCCCGGTGGCGACCTACATCTCCTTTCCTAAGCCGTGAAAAAACAAAACGCTGCCGGCAGTCTAGCTTTGACGGTCAGACTTGAGATTGATATAATAGAGCCTACGAGTTGCGATAAGTACATTTGCCAAAAGGATAGGCCGCATGATCCGTTTTAAGCGGGAGGTAATCGAAAAGCTCATGGAAGAGCGCAAACCTTCGATCAACCTTACCACCTATCAGCACATCAAGAAGACCTTGGAACATGGAGCGGATGGTCTGGATCCCTACACATTGTCGAACATGTGCCGCGACCTGGAGTGTCTGCCTACCGACATCGTCGAATGTATTTAATCGCTCCGCTTGCCATTTACGGCCTACTCGGCAATTTTGTAGGCAACCTCCACCTGCGCTTTGACCTGTAACTCCCCCGGTTCCACGGGTATAGCCCCCTTATCATCCGCTTCCGCGCGTGAATAGACGGACCCTCCAAAGAAGCTCGCTTCATTTATCCTCAGCAGTTTTCCCAATGTAACTCCCGCACCCCGGGCGAGATCTTCTGCCCGTTGACGAGCATCTTCGACGGCAAGAATGCGAGCCTGCTGATCCACAGGCGTGGAATCCTGTAACCCGAACGTCAAACCGAAGGACCTGTTGGCGCCGACGTCCACTGCTGCTTGCAGGACCGCACCAACACGGTCGATCTCGCGAATTGTCGCCATTACGGTTTTGCTAACCCAGTACCCTATGATCTGTGACTCCTCTTCCCTATTGAAGTCCCTCTGCGGATAGATGTTAAATGAGGTAGTACGCAGATCTCGATCTGCGATCCCTTGGGATTTCAAAGCATCGATGACCGCTTCGGTCAAACGATTGTTTTCAGCCACGGCAACGTCTACGGAATCGGCAAATATCTGCACTCCGAGATGCACCTGGGCCATGTCTGGTACTGCATCGACAGTGGCAGTACCGACTACGCGGATCTGCTCCCATGTGTCTCCGGATGAAATGATTTTGTCCCCCTCGCTGCAGCCCAGTCCAAGAGCGGCAACCAAGGCCAGAATCGCGACTGAAGTTTTCATTGCAACCTCCCGTGGTGGTGTAGTTGTTGAATACTATCCATGCAATGGGCGTACCAGATGGATGAATCCCGGCTTGGGGGTTTTGTTGCCTGTCTTTGCGGTCAGTTTCTCGTTTTGGACATCGAAAAACCGGGATAGTTTCAGTTTTCTGAGTTTGGTGATCACACAAGCCGACATGGTCGATCTTGCCGGCTGTGATGCCTTCCCGTATGATAACTTCCCCAGCTGCCATCATGTTTCTCTTTTTCTTTTTGTCCCTCATCGGCACCGTCTACGGTTATGTGGGTTGGCGTTTCATCGGCCCGCTGGAGATCGAACCCGCTACTCTGGCACTGGTTGCTTGTGCGGTCCTCATTATGGGTCTGCTTCCCCCGACTATCCTGCTGTTTCGCCACCGGCTCCAACAGCTGCGGTGGCACGATCAGCTCTGCTGGCTGACATACATGTCCATGGGATGTTTCGCGATGACCTTCTGTCTGCTCCTGGTTAGGGACATCATCTGGAGTTTGTGGGAAGTTGCCGAGCTCTTAGTGACGTTTGCCTCGATGAGCGCGGAAACTGCCGGAGACATCAACCCCGGTTTACGAGGGGGTTCTGCAAAGCTGACTGACTCCAACCACGCAGTGTTGATTTTGTCGCTGTCTATCTGCGTTTACGGCTTCTGGCAGGCTCGTCGGACGCCCCGGGTAAACGAGATTGAGATCCCGGTATCGAATCTTCCCGAAGCCTTGCAGGACTTCCGCATCGCCCACCTCTCCGATATCCATATAGGACCGACAATCAAGAAGGACTTCGTCACGCGCGTTTCTCGCGCCGTCGCGTCGACACGTCCTGACCTCATCGTGTTCACCGGCGATCTGGCGGACGGCACAGTCGCATTGTTGGCCGACCAAGCGGAACCGCTGGCCGATCTGCAGGCGCCGTGCGGCAAGTACTTCGTTACCGGTAATCACGAATATTACAGCGGCGTCAAACCGTGGTTGGAGATCATCGAGAAGCTCGGTTTTTGTCCTTTGCTCAACGAGCACCGAACAATTGAATGGAGAGAAGCCAAAATCGTCATAGCTGGCGCCACCGATGCCAGCGCCTATAATGAGGGCGGACGAGAACACGCATCCGACCCTCGGGCAGCTATATCCGGTGCACCGGACGCCGACGTCAGGATCCTACTCACCCACCAGCCGCGCAGTGCGCTGCAAGTGGAATCGGACGATGTCGACCTGCAGCTATCCGGCCACACCCATGGCGGTCAATTTCTTCCCTGGCACTTGTTTGTCAAGCTGCAGCAACCTTATCTAGCAGGGCTGTATCGGCGTGGCACGGGATGGATTTACGTGAATCGGGGTGCGGGCTACTGGGGTCCTCCGCTGCGCGTGGGGGCCCCATCAGAGGTAGCACTTTTATCTCTAACGCGAGCTGACGGTGAATAGTCTCGGGCGCCACGTCCTGGTAGATCTCTACGATTGCGACCCATCGTTGCTAAACAACCTCGAGTTCGTCTTAACAACAATGAAGCGTGCCGCTGAAGTGGCTGGTGCCACAGTGGTGGAGACCTCCTTTCATCCGTTCAATCCATACGGCATCTCAGGCGTCGTCGCCATCCAAGAAAGCCACCTGGCGATCCACACCTGGCCAGAACATGGCTTTGCGGCCGTGGACCTGTTTACCTGCGGAAACAATATCGACCCCTGGCGTGCCTACGAATTCCTCAAGGAAAGGCTCGCAGCCGCACACGGCACGGCAATGGAGATCCACCGAGGCATTCCAGATCGATTGAATTAACCCGAAACTCCGCATGCCCCAAATAGCTGACATCTAACCCGAGTGAGAGACGTTCTTGCGGTAGTAGGCCTCGTCGACATGGCCATCGTTGCGAGAGTACTTGTACTGCAGGGAAAGGCCTTTTGCTCCGTCAGTTGACGCATTGCCATCTTATTCTAGATCGATGGTAACCCACAATCCGAAGCTGGCGGCACGTTAGCTGCAGTACACGACGTCGAAAACCCCCGCGAGTATCGGGAATCTGTACATTACTCGGCACCTGTCAGCAGTTTGTCGAGGTTCATCCGAAATGTTTGCGCCCGTTCGCGCGCCAGTGCTTCGAGTTGTCGAAGTTCCTGTTGTCGGGTTTTCAGCTTGAGAATTTCGAATTGCACGTTGTCGGCGGACAGATCGGCGGCCGCGTCCCGACGCTCGCCAAATGCCACTTTCCTCCCAGAGATTGTCGCCGCCGCTACTTTCTGGGCATCGTTGCCATCACCTGACGCCCCCAACGTCATCTCGGCATCGCCTGCTGGAAGCGCCTGTTCGACCCTATGAAACAATCTGCTCTCGGGCGGATCCTCGTCGAACAGATTCATCTGGTTCGTGAACGTCTGGACTTTAGAAAGCAAACGAAACTTTTCTTCCAACCGCCGAAGACGCCGAGAATTGCTCGCCAATTCACCAAGAAGTTGTTCCGCCCTGTCCTCCATTAGGTCGGCCTTCTGGCGAATCTCATCTGGGCCGTCTTCGGCGGTGATATCAAGCTGCTCGCCGTATCGCATCGTGCCCTCCATCTCATCTCCCAGCAATTCGCGTGCTTCCTGGTAGATGATCAGCTGATACAACAACCCTTTATCTTGAGTTTGAGAGTACTGTTCAGTCAAGACGCCGATCTCCCAATCGTAGGCCGTTCGCAGTTTGTGCCTGATGTCGCGCTGCACGGTATACAACGCTTCGAGACGCTTTCCCAGAGCCATGAGCTTGTGCTCCAAAGTAATCGCCGACCGATATGCATCTTCCAACAGATCCGAGCTCGTGAAGCCGCTTTTCAAACTGTCGATGTGGGAAGCCAAGCTGTCTGCCTGCAACTGTAGCACCTTGCGCTCACGCAGTAGCTGTTTTTCAAGGCTGTTGGTTTCCTCGCCTCTCAACTTCAAAGCGCGGATCTGACTCTGATCTGCCCTCGATGGTTTACCCAAAACCACCACCAGGATAGCAAGGGCAAGAGCTATCTTCATCTTCATGATTGACCGAGTCCGTACTTTTCCAGCTTATAGTACAAAGCGCTCGTCTTGATGCCCAGAACCTCGGCGGCGTGAGTTTTGACCTGGTTGGCCTCTTGCATCGCGCGCTCGATCAGCTTGCGTTCGAGATCGTCCAGTGTCTTGTTCAGTGGGATCTTCGCATCCGGCAGGGCATCGACGACCTGCCCGCCAGAAGCATCGAATGCCAATGGCAATCCGTGGAATCCGATCTCGGTGTCGTCGGAAAGCACGATCGTACGCTCGATAACGTTCTCCAACTCCCTCACGTTCCCCGGCCACATGTAGTTACTAAGTCCGTCCATGGCCTCGTTAGTGAGCCGCTTGAGAGGAATGTTCATTTCCCCGCATTTTTTGCGCATGAAGTGCTCTACCAACGCCGGAATGTCCCCTTTGCGTTCCCGCAACGGGGACAGTTTCAACGGTATGACCTCGAGCCGGTAAAACAAATCCTCACGGAAGGATCCCTCTTCCACCATCCCCTTCAAGTCACGATTGGTCGCGGCCACGATGCGAACATCGGCGTTGAGCGTCTGTTCCCCACCAACCCGCTCGAACTTCTTCTCCTGCAAAACCCGCAGAAGTTTAACCTGTGTCTCCAGAGGCACGTCACCGATCTCGTCGAGAAAGAAGGTGCCTTGCTCAGCCAACTCAAACTTCCCCTTCTTTTGCCGTAACGCACCGGTGAACGAGCCCTTTTCGTGGCCGAACAGCTCGCTCTCCACCAGCTCACGGGGCAACGCACCGCAGTTGACCTTTACGAACGGCCCAGACCGTCTTTGACTTTGGTAGTGGAGAGCGCGAGCCACTAGCTCCTTGCCGGTCCCACTTTCACCGCTGATCAGCACCGATGAATCGGCACCTGCCACCTTCTTGACCGTCGCCAATATCTGCGCCATCTGCTCGGAGGTGCCGACGATTTCACCGAAGTTGTAGCGACCGCTGATCTCGTCTCGCAGGTATTGGTTCTCTTCGTCCAGCCGTTCCCGGTAGCGACGCGCGTCCCGGTAATCAAGGACCTTCTCGATCTTGATCGGCAGCGCCTCTCGAAGGTTAGTCTTCTCGATGAAATCTGCAGCTCCCTTCTTCATCGCATCGACGGCGATCTCTATGGAACCGTAGCCGGTGAGGATCAACGCCTCGGTGTCTGGAGAGCGCACCTTGAGGACATCCAACACCTCTAGCCCGTCCATGTCGTCCATGCGATAATCGATAATCGCCAGGTCGAAGACCTGATCGTTCAAACGACTCAGCCCCTCAGCACCGGTTGCAGCACCGACCGCTTCGTGTCCCATCCGTCTGGCGACCTCGGAGACGGCACTGCGCATTGACTCGTTGTCGTCAATCACGAGGATTCGACTCATTGGCCTGCTTCCCCTCTATCAACTCCAGCCGCCGACCGCGGGAGATAGACGCGACACATCGTACCGCGTCCTTCCTCGCTCTTCACTTCGATGCGCCCATGATTCTCTTCAAGGGTTTTGCGCACAATCGTCAACCCCAAACCCGACCCCTTCTCTTTGGTAGTGAAAAACGGCTCGAACAAACGTTCCTGCACAGCGCGATTGATGCCCAAGCCATTGTCGAGAACCTCAACGACTGCGTGTCCATCCTCCTCCATGGTCCGCACCCGAAGCTCACCTCCGTCTTTCATTGCCTGCACGGCGTTTCGCATAAGATTGAAGAAAGCCCTCTTGATTTGCTCCGAGTCGATCATGACTTCCAATCTGGCATCCACATCTTGGTAATAATTAACCCCCGCCTTTTCCATTTCAGGAACCAGTAGGAACGCGGCTTCACCTACCAGCCGACTAATCTGAGTACGTTCAAACGCTGGGGGGGCCGGACGTGCAAATTCCAGAAACTCTGAGATCACCTGATCCAGATTGCAAACCTCACCGATTACTTTCTGTATGTGTGCCTTGCGGGAATCGTCCTCCGGCAAGTCGTCGGCAATCAGACCTGCGTACAGCTCGATGCTGCCCAGAGGATTGCGGATTTCGTGCGCGACACCAGCCAGCATCTGCCGCAACTGGGCATCGCGAGCCAGAAGCTTGCGGCGCATCTCTTCCATTGTTTCGCCGAGATACCCGATCTCGTCGCTGGTCGACGAGTATACCTCGTGCTGTAACCGCCCCTGACCGATCTCCCTTGCCGCAGCAACCAATCTCTGAATCGGACGCGTAATCGTACGCGCTAGAAGCAAACCCACAACTACGGTCAACAAAGCGCCGACACCAGCAAAGCTATACACCCTGCGTCTGAACTCCCGAATCGGATCCATGGCCACGGCACCGATTTCGACGCCTACCGCGGCGACTATTTGGTCTCCGAAGTAGACCGGCGCGTAACCCGTCACAAAGGTGACACCGCCTTCTCCTTCGAACAAAACCGAATGCGCCGGTTGCCCATTCCACACCTGTTCCAGCTCAAGCCGATCTCGGATCCGCAGATGCGGATACTCGCGACCGATGGGCACACCTCCCTCAGTATCGAGCAAACTACGCCCGGCGCGATCGAAGGCGTAGATCCGTCGTGCTCCCAACATCGCCTTGCCTCTCTCCAACTGTGCATTGAGCAAGCGATAGACACGAAAGCTCTCGTTACCGGGCTGCAAGCGTCGCAATACGTCGCCGGCAATCAAGGTGCTTACCAACCTCGCCGCCTGCACTTGGTGCAAGCTCATCTGTTGCTCCAAGCTGCTTTCGGTGAACTGGAACAACACCCAGCCGGAGCTTCCGACAACCACCATCACCAGTAACACGAAGCTCAATACGAGCTTGGTACCGATCCGACCCCTTGGAGATTTGTCGTTGTTCGGCTCGGGTGCATGCATTGAGACTGCTTTTAACTGAAAAAAAGGAACCTAATTCCTCGATTTCCACAAAAGTGTACGGCGACTATCCAAATCGTACAAATGGCTACGGCTCTTGGACTTCGGGTAAACAGCCAAAGTTCCGAAACGTTGAGAATTACCAAGACTTGCCGGTAATTTTATAGATAATCTATAGATCGAAAATCGAGAGCGAGGGCAATGTGAACGATTTCATCACAAACAAGAAGCTAGGGGATGCCTCCTCGGTCTCCTGATATCGCTCTTGATCAATTCTTCATTTTGGACCGCAGAGAATTGACATCCAATTTTGGAATATATACGCATTGAGCAATATTGTCTCTAGCGCGAACTGTGGTAAAACGGACTGGTAGTTAAAAGTGAGCTATAGATGCCATCATGATGGACGCGGAACGAGAAAAGGCACGCTGCCACTGCCGGATCATTTACAACAACGACGACGCTGAACACCACTAAGCCACCTGTTGAGCAGATTGGAAGCCAGTGGGTCTTCCAATCTTTCTTGGCTAATGGTCCTTCGTAATCGCGGTTTGTTCGTGTGACCCAGTATTCGTTGTAGGCTAAATGGATCACCATCATTCTTGATGTAGGCAGAGGAAAATCTGTGCCGAAAGAGGTTGGAGGGCTTGGTGGCGGAGTAAAAGGGTTGGAGACATCAGTCAGTCGTATTTCCAATCCCTACCTAATGGATTTCTATTCGTTTCACTTACACGTCTCATCCTCCGCGCATGTTTTTTTCAATCCTAATCTCTCCCTATGTCTTCGGAATTTTCCTCAAAGAAGCACCCCGATTTAAGCATATGTCTATCGGCTCAAATCGGGGTGCTTCTTTGAATATTTAATGAAGGTGTTTTGTGTTTAATCCATTATTTCAAATGTGCTTAAGCTATTAAGAGCATCCTCCAATTAATTCTACCACTCGGATGATCGGCTCATGAGCGGGTGCAAGTGGGAATAAGAGCGTAATCGAGGATGGTTGTAGTAACATATGCGACGCTCGAGTTAATGCTACGCATCGCGAACCTGGTGTAACAGTTTCAGAATATGGCTTCCTACAAATTCGTTGCCTGTTGGCGTCAAATGGAAGGGGTCAAAAACCAAGAAAGTTTACACCCACCGTTATTTTTTCTATGCGCCATTTATCCCTGGCATTATCCTGGGTGAACTCTATGTGGGGGTAGTGCAAACAATTGAAAACCACTTAGGCCACATCTTTTGGCCTGAAAGTTGGCTTTACGGTGACTGTTTCCGTCTGATGTTCTTTGATGAGTTTTTGGACCTGCCTTTTATGTCTGACGTGTGAAAGTGCAAATGTTAGCCTGTTAGAAGCATCTCTTTTCATGATGGCTTTGATAAAGTTCAAAATTCGAATTGATCGACGTGACCAACTTAAAGAGTAAAAAAATGCCATATTGATAAAGCATATGATTCCCAATGTTTTAGCCGAAAGATGTTTGGAATAGGATTTCGCTTTTGAGATGTCTGTAAATCCCATTAAACCCATGAAGTATTCATTTCCGATTTCAATTTCTCCCTTTTTTACCAGATTGGTAAAAAGCTCAGAACCCGGATACGGGGAGTATGGGAAGGCAGAAATATCATGTACCCCTGCCATAGCCATGCGAGATGTGAAAATAAAAGTTCTGAAAATATCGCCCCAGGTGGAGCCCGGCATTCCAAAAATTAGGTTTGCTTTAACTTGAATTCCTATTTGAGTCGCATCTTTCATCGACCGAATCATTTTATCGAGATTTACTCTTTTCTTGATTCTCTTTAATTCAGGTTCTGAACCAGATTCGGGTGCGTAGTTCATATTTCGACAGCCTGAGTCATAAAGCAGCTTACATACTTCTGAATCAATTGCCTCCGAACGGGTTCCAGATGGCAGTTGCCATGTAATGTTCATTTTATTCTTAATGACTAGATTGCAAAATTCAATAATCCAATCGCGCTTCACAATAGCCGTTAGGTCGTAAAAATCAAAGTTAGTTACTCTGTATTTTTTCATATACTTTTGCATCTCGTCGACTACCGCCTGTGGGTCTCTGGCTTTCCAGCGGGTGGTCCACATCTGTGGCGATGAGCAAAAAGTACAAGAGTAGGGACATCCTCGGCTAGCCATTATTGGCATGGATCTGCCTAGATTGGTTCCGTGAGTTAAGGCGTTATCTATGTATTCCTCAATGGGGAAGATGTTCCAGTTGGGTTCGGGAATTTCATCAATTTGTAATATTCGATTTCTATAGGCAGTTCGTACTATGATCTCTCCTTTGCGAATGCACAGACCAGGAACAGTTTCAAGTGAATTGCCAGAAAAATAAGTATCTAGCAAATCGACGACAGTTTCTTCGCCCTCACCCAATGCACAGACATCCACATCTTTTTCACTTTTGAGAATATATTCTGGGCATGAAGTTACATGTTCGCCACCTACGATTATCAACGCATTTTGAAAATGAGATCGGATTGAGGCAATTAATTTTTTGACGTAAGGCCATTGGGATGAAAACATACAGCTAACGCCAATCACCTCGGTGTTTTTGGGGATCTTCTCAATTATTTGTTCAGGTAGAAGGCCATGTAAAAGTCCCCCTTTTATGTCTGGTAATACCGTATATTGTTGTACTGCTTCTCCAATTCCATCAATTCCCACGACGTTATAGCCGGCTTTTTCCAGTGAAGAGGCCAGATAGGCCAATCCCAAGGCAGGGGTTGCATCGGCACCAAGATCACCCGCTGTGGTTAAGACTGGTGGTCGGATCAGACAAATGGGCGTTTTTTCAGTAGGTTGCATTGGCCATCTTCTTTAAGTCGTGTCTGACAGCAATTACATTTTGGGCGCGATTTCAGGTGGTTTTGATAGCTTGTGAGTTCAACTTCATAGTGGCCCTATCGTTAGAAATGGACACTTTCTAAGCGTATTTTATAGATCTGTCAAGTAGTTTGTGTAACTGATTATTGGGTGGGTATTCTTCCGCCGGATGGAATGGCGCATTGATGGTAGGGACATTTTTCTTCGAACCTAGTCAATTGGCTCTCGGCCTCTTGCAGGGAAGAGGCTTGATTGATCGTTTTCAAATCGGTCGCC
>CAYNZV010000124.1:0-10588 GCA_964401715.1 uncultured Gemmatimonadaceae bacterium
GGACGATCGGTATTATTTCGACTGGCCAGAGGCCGAGCCGGTGGCAGATGAGCCGGAAGCCGTCAAACACGTCCGAAAACGATACGCCGGAACCCTTGCGATGGCCGATAACTGGCTAGGCCGGTTTCTGGACCAGATGGATGTCCTCGACCTGTGGAAGGACACGACCGTGGTGTTCACTACCGACCACGGCCATCTCTTGGGCGAGCAAGGTTACTGGGCCAAGAACTACATGTTCGACTACCAAGAGCTGGTGAATATCCCACTGATCGTCTGCCAGCCGAGCGCGCAAAGCAAACGTGTCGACGCGCTCACCTCCACCTTGGACCTGATGCCCACCATCATGGAACTGCACGGAGCGGAATTGCCACCACATCTGCACGGAAAGTCTCTGTGTTCGCTGCTCAGTGGCGGGACTACCCATCACGAGGCTATCTTGTATGGCTACTTCGGCAAGGATATCAATCTGACCGATGGAAGATACACTTACTGTCGTCAGGCACTTCCGGACTCGTTTCTCTATCACTACACCGCGGTACCGACGGGCGACAAGGGGTTTATCGACCATGACACCCTTGCTCAGACCGAGTATGGGGTCTTCCTGAAGCACGCCGACGGCGTGCCGCATCTGCGCGTCAAAACGCCGTCTCATTGGCATCACAACGCACCCGATTTTAATCCCATCTACGAAGTAACAGTCGACCCCCAGCAAGAGAACCCACTCCGCGACCGAGATTTAGAGCGCCAGCTCGAGACCAAACTGAAGGAGATGTTGATCGCCGTGGATGCGCCGTCCTGCCAGCTTGAGCGCATGGGATTATAGAGCGTATGGATAGCGATCTCATACAGCCGCACAAACATCGCCAGTTGTTCGTGGACGACACTGCGTTGGAAACCGGGGCCGGTGCCCAAAACTACGGCTGGACACGTACCATGCATCCACCGAGAAAGTGTGGGCCGGTAATCCGACCGGACCGCACCCGGGGGCAACGGTCGCTACAGAGTCGGAGCGCGCCCCAGTGGAATCCGGACAAGGGGGTATGGGAGTGGTGGTACTTTGGCGATCATGTCTATTACGCCATTTCAACCGACGGCCAACGCTGGGAACGTCCGTCTCTGGGGTATTACGAGTGGGAAGGTTCAAGGGACAACAACATCGCCGACGATCCGGAAAACGGCGGGAAGCAACGATTGACCCACGTCATTCGGGACGAGTCCGACGTCAACCCCCAACGGCGTTACAAGGCCCTCTTCACCCGTCGGGAGGTTGTTAACGCCAGCGATCGCTTCTTGGCGACTTCATCCGACGGGTTCGATTGGAAACTGCTGGATCGGCCACCCATCCCAAGCAGCGATGAATGCCATTTCACCTACGATGAATTCGGAGAGCAGTATCTGGCGATGGTGAAACATGGCACCGAGTGGGGACGTTCAGTCTTCCTGTCAACCAGTAAGGATTTCGAGCATTTCACTGAACCACAGCTCATCTTTCACTCCGACGAGGCGGATCGTGAGAACTGCCGGCAACGAGTCCTCGAGGTGATCGAGAACCCAAAATACATAACACCTCCGATCGTCGACGCGGAAGATTACATAGCCGAGGTCTACCAGATGGCGGTGTTGCCATACGAGGGGTGTTATTTCGGCTTCCCCGCCTTGTTCAATCCATTCGGCGCCATCCCCCCCCCCACAAAGAATTTCACCCGCATCAACCAGGTAGAGCTGGCATTTTCCCGCGACCTTTACAACTGGGAGCGGGTGGGCGATCGCCAGCTGTTTATCGACATTGATCGCTGGGACGGCAAGAGCTACGGAACCAGCCAGGTCCTGTTGACCGGGCGCCCGGTTGTCCGGTCCGATCTAGGAGAAATCTGGGTCTATTACAGCGCGCTGCGCATGCCCGGCGACCGCGAGGAATACGAACGGTTTGACCGCAACAGGGAGCTGTTCAGGCTCGACGTCGATCCAGATCTTTTCGAGGATAAGGGAGCGCTGTCGCTGGCCAAGCTCCGCCTGGACGGATTCGTCTCGCTCGACGGCGGAGAAGCAGCCACCATAACCACCAAACCGTTCCATCTTAAGGGCGAAGAACTATACATCAATGTGGACGCCAGATGGGGCGAGATTTACGCCGAGATCGTCGACGGCGAAACCATGAAACGTTTTCCCGGCTTCACTGTCATCGGAGAACCGATCACGGGCGATCACCTGCGCGCAAGGATAAGGTGGCAAGGCGATCACACCCGCGTTTTCGAGCGGCCGGTGCGCATCATCTTCGATTTACACCAGACACGGCTCTATTCTTTCTGGTTGGAACCAAACTGAGCTTCGCGGTGAAGGCGGTACAGATAAACGAGGCTACTCTCACTTGGTCCGATTACGAAATCGCCGACCCGGGTGCGGAAGAGCTCCGGATCACCGTGCACGCCAGTGCCGTCAATCGGGCGGACCTGTTGCAACGACGTGGAGCCTATCCTCCGCCACTCGGCGCCAGCGAGATCCTCGGCTTGGAATGCTCGGGCATAGTAGATGCTGTTGGCGAACGGGTGAGCTCGTTCGCGGTTGGCAACCAGGTGTGTGCTCTACTTGCCGGCGGCGGGTATGCCGAGCAAGTCGTGGCGCCCGCCGCTCAGGTGGTCCCGGTGCCAGCTGGCGTCTCGCTAGTTGACGCCGCCGGGCTGCCGGAGGTGTTCGCGACTGCCTATCTCAATCTTTTTATGGAAGCCTCACTCGTGCCACCTGAGCGAGTTCTGCTACACGCTGGGGCCAGCGGTGTTGGCACCGCGGCGATCCAGCTATGTGCTGCCTTTGGCAACCCCTGTTTTGTTACAGCAGGTTCCGCGGACAAGATCACGCGCTGCCTGGAGTTGGGCGCTCAAGCTGGCTGCAACCGCCACAGCGAGCAGTTCGACGACCGGGTGGCGGCGTGGAACGCAGGGGATGGAGTGGACGTTATTCTCGATCCAGTGGGTGGCCGCTACCTTGAAGCCAACCTCAGAAGCCTGAAACCGGAAGGACGCCTGGTGCTGATCGGCCTCATGGGCGGAGCAGAGACCGCCATAGACTTAGGCCTCGTGCTGCGCAAGCGCGCCAGACTGATTGGATCCACTTTGCGCACGCGTTCTATTGTCAAGAAGGGCGAAATAATGGCTGCATTGAGAGATAGAGTCTGGCCACTGATCGCCGGCGGCTCGATCAGACCGATCATCGATACTGTCTTCCCCATGGATCGTGCTGCTGATGCCCATGCGTTGATGGAAAGCAACAGCACCGTAGGGAAAATCATTCTCGAAGTACCCTAATGTGGACACTTTGTGTTTCCCTCAAAGGAGAAGACCGTGATAATCGAACGCGTTGAAGTGCGCTCAGTGGGCCCGCCGACAGAGCAGTTCACGTGGTCAGACGATCTGCCAGCCCAGTACGCCACCAACACAGTCCTACGTCTTCACACGGACGAAGGCGTTGAAGGCGTCTCCGGCGTGTGGAACGCCACCTCGTACGGATACGAAAAGTACACGGCCGAGGCTATCCGGCACATCGCTCCTATTCTTGTTGGACGGGATCCGCTACAACGGCAAGCGCTCTGGTACGATATCAGGCCACGGGTCTTTCCGGTGCCACCGCAAGCCCTAGCCGCCATCGACATCGCCCTTTGGGACCTAGCCGGCAAGGTAGCTGGTCTGCCTATCTACAAAATCTTGGGTGCCCGAAGAGAACGGATTCGCTCCTACGCCAGCACCCCGATGTTGGAGGATGTACCCGCCTATCTCGAGTTCATCTCTGGACTCCTTGAGGAAGGCTATACTGCAGTCAAGTTCCACACCTGGTGCATACCTGACAAAGACCTGGAGCTGTCTCGGGCAGTAGCCAAGGAGTTCGACACCGCAACAATCGATTTCATGCTGGACGCCGAGAACAATTACGACCGTGCCAGCTCGCTGAAGGTCGCGCGGGAGATCGAGGAGTTGGGGTTCACCTGGTTCGAAGCTCCCTTGCCCGACTGGGACTTGGACGGCTATCGCGAATTGGCCCGATCCACCTCCATCCCGGTTCTGCCCTCGGGCAACTGGTACATGGACCTAATGACGTTCAACGAAGCCATCAAGACCCACACCTGGAGATCCGCGCGCACCGATGTCCATATGATGGGCGGGATCACTCAGACACAGAAAGCAATGGCACTAACAGAAGCGGCAGGCATCAACTGCGAGCTGATGTCTTGGGGATACAGTCTCAATTCTTCCGCCAATCTCCACGTCATGCTAGCTCACGAACATTGTTCCTTCTACGAGCACTCGGTCCCGCAGGCGCCGTACGAGTACGGCATGAAGGACGTCATTCGTTCCGATGCCAACGGGTACGTGCACGCACCTAGCAAGCCGGGCTTGGGATTGGAAGTGGATTGGCAGCAGATGGAAGCCGCCACCTTTCACCATTACATCATTGCCTAAGGAGCCACCCAATCCAGATTTCCCCGCCTTTTCCATGGAAGGCACGTCGTGGCTTACCTTCCTCGGATCATGCCGATTTGACCCTTTCCGCTTCTGATCGTGCCGGTCTAACTCGGTTTCTAATTGAGGGGAAATAATGAGTAATCTGAAGATCCGCAATGTGCGTGCCATAGTGACCGAGCCGCCGGGAACACGGGCCCTCACTCCCATGAAGTCAGAAACCGACGAACCCGAGCTCTATGGCTTGGGTTCGTGCCTCGTTCGTTTCGCGACCAACCGAATGGGTTCCTTACGCCGCGCCGACGGTACAGTGATACGACCCTGAATCCTGATAGTTGGACGCAGGAGCTGCCGCTTCTACTGACTAATCGCCAACGGCGTTGCGTTTCACTAGGCGCCATAACTGACACACAGCTGCACCGCATCCAGGACAACAGGCTTCGATCCCCTGCTTATAACAGAAGTCCGTTTGAATCCTGCAGGCTGTCCTAGCTGTATCTTTCCACCAGCTCTTGAGAGAGCTCGCGATGGATGAACTCACCCACCTTGGTCTAGGGTACGAAACGACATCCTTCGGAGCAGGTGTTGTACCAGTTGCTATCCACCTGCGTACCGATCAACGGTTCGATGCGGGGATGGCTCATCGATGCTTCCACCGGTACCGCTGATCGACTGGACCACGAGCGATAAGATTGAACCACAAGGTATAAGGCATAAGCTACCACCGCCTCACGCAGATCCTCGTTGGCAACGAATCAGAGGTAGAGGAAGAGATCGTCACGCGTCTGTGCAGCGGGTTGGCCTGTGAACGCGCGGAGATCGTGATCGACGCCTGACCCGGATAGCGGTGGCCGATCGCAAACGCTCTCCTTCGAGTCAGGCCGCTGCACCGAGACGGAAACCGTAGATCGTCATCCCCGCCACTTCGAACTCCAACACCACGGACTCTCCACGCAGCGCCGAAAGATCGCGGCGTTCGTTCCACCGCACCACCTGCCGCACGCCGTCCCCGATCACGATCTGACAATCCTCGAGGCCGAACCCTTCGATGGCGCTCCAATCGGGTCGCTTCACGGCGGCGCGGACGCCGACAGCGCGAATCCCCGGTTCCACGTTGATCTGCAGTTCGGTGCCGGAGACCACCACGGGTTTGGTCATTACAACTCCTGGCGCCTCCCGCGTGTTGGCGAGACCCGCGAATCGGTGCAGACCAATAGTCATCAACCCGATGGCGGCGGAGTAATCCTGGGCCGGCCACGTCCCCGGGCCGGCGCCCGTGTAATAGATGAAGAGCTCGTCCCCAACGGGAATCGGTGGGTTGTGGGTGGGATAGACGAGGCAACGGTCCCAGGCGCCTTCCGCTCCGACATCCAGAAAGGGACGCCCGGGCTCGACTCGCTGCCAGCCGCCACCGTCCCGATGACAGACGAGCTCGCAGTAGTCCCCGGTACCCGCGTTGTGCCAGTACTCGAGAAATCCCAGGTCGATGGAACCGCAGTTGAACGGCGTGATACCGTTGTGCCACTCCCACATCCGTCCGAATCCCGACTCCGGGCCGTTCACAAACACGGGCTGTGGCGGATCGGTCCACTGCGCCAGGTTGTCGCTGTAGCGCAAGCCGGCGTTGCGCCCGCCTAGCCCCGGGGGCCGCTCGTTCATCCACCAACGCCGATTGCGTTCGTCCCACATTACCATCATATAATCGCCGTGGCGCGACCGGACCAGCCGGCGCGGATCCCGATCCCAGTGGATGCCGTCCGGACTGGTCATGAGGTAGTTGCCCATGGTCTGGCGGGCGGCGGTAATCTGCTCCTCGGTGACGTCGGGATATTCCTCCCGATAGAAGCCGGCAAACATGCGGTGGTCCTGCATGTTGCCAAACAGCTTGTAGCGCCGTTGCGGGTGGGGGTCGTTGTCATCGCGCAGGACGGTCATCCCATCCATGTTGGTGAGCAATCCCAGCCGATTACCTTCGAGATCGCGGGCAGCTAGGCCGGTTCCCGCATTGCCCCGCTGCCACATATCGTCGCCGCCGAAGCCAAAGAAGAGGTTATTGTCGCTGCTGTCCCTCCACTGCTCAACCCCCAGGCTGGGCTTCTGCCAGTGAATGCCGTCATCACTCTCCGCGTAACAGTAGCAGACACCGGCGATGGTGCCGAAACCCATATACCAGATGCGAAAGCGACCGTCCGGCTCGCGGATGACACTGCCCCACGCCTGGACCCGGGCCCCCTGCCCACCTTCCCACGGCTCGGTGCCGATGAGAACCGGCTGTGGCCGTCGCCGCGGCCGATTCAGCACCCTGAGTAGATCGCGGTAATGATGGATCTCCCCGTCATCAACGAACAGGTGTAGATCAGGGTCGTGCAGTGTATCCATGCCTCAGCTCGGGTCGAAAGCGGCGGGTTACCGCTTCAGTTCCTTCGATTCTATCTGTTTTATGATCGCGGCGTAGTCCAACTCGGCGCTGCCGGCCTGCACAAAGTCGTCGTAGAGCTCGGCGGCCCTGGCGCCCAGGGGCGTGTAAGCCCCGAAGTGGCCGGCGGCGTCAGTGCGGGACCTCTTTGTCCCGTTTCACCAGTTCCTTGATCTGTACGTAACCCGCCGGCTGCGTCAACTCCAACAGATCAGCTGACAGGCGTGCCTTGATTTCTTCGGGGAACGAACCCCACGACCCGAAGGCGGTGTGCTGTTGCGCATAGCGCAGTGTCAAAAAGCGGCGTTCCCGATCCTGCCTTTTCCATACCAGCGCACCGTGAGAGACCATTTCGGACGTAATCACTACGTCGCCGGCGCGTGGCGTCACATTGACCACGCCGGGTGGCACACCGGGATCGTATCCTTCGTAGTCGGACCGCCGCTCGAAAAAAAACTCCTCCGAACCTACGAAGTTGCTCTTGTGCGAGCCGGTCACAAACATCAGGCCACCGTCGCCGGGGAATACATCGGTGAGATAGACGAAAATCACCAAATCGCTGCAATGGATTCTGCCGTCTTTGCAATAATAGAACGGCAACTCCCGATGATAACCGGGGCCCTCGCGAGCGCTGTGCAGCGGATGGAATGTCTGTCCGTAGGTATTGCGCATCAGTGTTCCACCGGTAAAGCGCGGCCGGTCATTGGTCAATGCCAGCACGATGGGCCAGGTCTTGGGATGTATGATCAGATTTTTCAGGGCTTCGTCAAAGGCAAAACCGTGTTTGTATGTGGTCAGATCCTCGCGCTCCAGGTCCGCCCCAAAGCCGGACGGCAGTTCTGCGGGCGGCATGTTTATGTAGCGATCCGCCGCTTCTTGAGCCTGCTCCAGTTCATCATTTTCGAGGACATTGGTTAGGTGGAGATAGCCGGTCAGATCAAAGAAGAAGCGCTGGTCAGGCGTCATGGATCCCATCCTTTCTGGGTCGAGGGCGAAGACGCCTGAAAACCCCGGTCGGCAACGCCTTCGAATCTCGGGTTGGATGTATCCGGCCGGACCGGGCTTCCAGTCTTCCTTCCATCCCTGTCCGGGGTCTTCGAGAAAGTAACCGTCACGCATCCTGGGCATGGCAGACTCCTTCAGCATTCGATCACGGGCGCGATCTATGGCATCCAGCTGAGAATAACATAACTTCCTGAGGATCTTCACGCAGAAGTGTGGAAGGACTAGGCGAAGTTCTGAGACCGAAGGCCTGATAAACACAGTTCGGAACGCCTGTAACCGTGTTCTGACGAGATCCTATCGTCCATTCGGGACGAATAACCTGGCGCTTCTCCGGATGGTCTTCAGTGCTTCTCAATTCCCACATGTTCTATCTTCCATCTTCTATTCCAAGCCTTCCTAAGAGGTGACGCATATGCCAGAAGAACAGCCACCCACTATGCCGTTCGTGGACTGGTACGGCATCTGGGCCGGCCACGGCGCTGTGGGAGAAGACGGGATGAGCTGGATTCAGGATCCGCCCGAGGGCGACCTGCAGTTGAAGGTCCAGCCGGGGTGCTGGTCGGACCTCATCTTCCACACCGCCGAACACCCCTGGGAGGCGGGTGGCATGGTCCCCGGCTATGCTTTCCCCGACGACGGCAAGCTCAAGGTCTACTACCAGACCACCGGTGACGACGGCGTCACCTACGACGCCTACGCCGAAACCACCGACGGCACCACCTGGCACAAGCCGGAGCTGGATCTGGTGGAGTACAATGGCTCCCGAGCCAACAATCTGCTGCACCCCATCGACCACTGGTGGGTGCGCTGCATCTTCAAGGATCCCTCGGCGCCTCCCGAAGCGCGCTACAAGTCGACCCATCCGAGCGGCATGCTGTACATGGACGGCGTGGTAAAACCGGAGGTCACGCGGGAGCACTACTGGGAAATGCGGACGGCCATGCAGCACGAGGGCATGGGCCTGGATCAGATCGCAGAAAAGATGCAGATGCATCAGATCATACGAGGCGCCGTGTCCCCCGACGGACTCCGGTGGACCGTGTTGGATGAACCCTTGCGGGATCTGGGCAACCTGACCCTGGACGGCGAGTACTACACGACCTATGACGAGACGAAAGGCGAATACGTCGCCTATCACCGAGGCCACCACGAACGCCGTCGCTGTATCCGGCGCAGCACGGCAAAGGCGTTCGATCAGTGGGACGACCCCCACTTCGTCTTCATGCCAGACCCTCAGGACCCGATCGACGTCGATGTCTACAGCTGTGCCTACTGCCGCTATCCCCACGGCAACCTGCATCTCATGTTTCTGCCCTTCTACCACCGCCGCACCTCCACCGTAGACGTGCAGATGGCGACCAGCCGCGACGGCCTCCTGTGGAGCCGCCCGGAACGGGTGCCCATCATTCCCCGCGGCGAATACGAAGCGGTCTACGCACGGCGGCATCTGGTCCCACTCAACGACGAAGAATGGGGCCTGCTGTTCACCGGGACCCGCCAACGCCACGACTTCCAGACCCATGCCGCCGAAGAGAACGAGCCCAACGAGTTTCGCTGGGCCGTCTGGAAACGCGACCGTCTGGTCGCCCTGGAAGCGCTGGGAGAGGCCCGCTTTACCATGGTCGCGAAACATTGCCACGGCGCCGAGCTGCGCCTCAACTACGAAACCGAGACCGGCGGCTGGGTGCGCGTGGAGCTGGTGCATCCGCCCGTCACGCCGCCTCTACCCGTGGAACCCTTCGAGGGCTACGGACTGGACGACGCCGACGTCCTGGTCGGAGACGAGTTGTCCCGCACCGTGAGCTGGAACGGCAAAACCGACCTGTCGGACCTCAATGGAAGACTGGTCTCGATCCGCATCACCATGGCGCGGGCGAGGCTGTACTCTATGTCTATCTAAATGGTTATGAGTGCACCACCAAGTAGGCAGCTGTTCACCGACCGATCATCCTGCTACGGTGCAGGTCAAGGGTAATGTGAGTACTAGAGACTGATTTTGAGCTTTTCCCAGTTCAACCTGCTATTCGTGGTCGTCTGTAAGACGCGCACAAGTGTATCCTCCGAAGGGATATTGCCGGGATCGACAGACTGAGTAGCGTGGTCCTCAAAGGCCACAGGATGAATCGGCGTCGTTCCCTACCTTCGGAGCGGTCGTGGTGAACAAGCTCTTAGGGTAAGTGTTTAGGGCCGTCAAGGCCGCAATAGGAGACGGTGACCGCCCCGAACACTTCTCAATCGAGCAAGCCCCCGTAACTCTCGAAGGTCTTGTTGCCCGAAATGCCGAGCTCCTCGACCTAGGCATCACCCCGATCTGGTATCCCAAGGGGGAGTACGACAAAGTGGGAGCCATCCTCGGCCACGCCCGAAACGAGCGGACTCACAAGCGGAGCGACAACCCACGCAACGGCCTTCCCGCGGCAAGGCTGACCCAACCGCAATCACCCGACACTTCACCACCCGAACTGCACGCACATTCCGTAGGCGGCCCCGTAGCCCCGCCGCACCAGCAGTCCTCTTTACCAACAAGGCTTCTCAACGCGATTCTGGCCCTACTCCGCATCAGGTTTCAGTGACCCCAGGCGCATTGACGCAGGTTGAGGGTTGTGCCTACGGCAGGAAAGCGATCCTGTGCCATCGTGTCTCCTGGCTAGTTTCTGGTCAGTGACTCAACCCTGGGGTCTGCCGTAGACACTCGACAACGCAGAAAGGGGTACAT
>CAYNZV010000125.1:0-10325 GCA_964401715.1 uncultured Gemmatimonadaceae bacterium
CGCCGGCCTGTCACGCCGGAGGTCGCGAGTTCGAGTCTCGTCGGTCCCGCCACTTTATAACCTTCTTATTTTCAGAGGGTTGTTTTTTGCCCCCCTATTTGTCTGTTTTTCCTCCTCTTACAGAGAGCATATTGTATATGCAACCAATACTCTCATTGCCCACTATTGCAAACGAAGATAGACACTAAACGAACCATAGTTTGGCTACTTTTGTGGCTACATCAACAGTAGGCGCGATTTGGCATCGGTGAATTTCCACAAATCCCGCCACACATATCGTGTTCGCTACAGGCTCAAAATACAAAATCAATATCTCGGGCAGGTAAAGTATGCCAGGGCACAAACACGGACCAATGCGTTAGCGTTACAGCTGGAAAACCTGGAAACTGCTACCCGCACCGGGATTGCTGCCGCGACAGAAATCGAAAGCTGGATAGAACGCGGGTGGATCAAGACCGAAGAAGCCGAGCTTGCATTTCCTGGGTTCACAGAAACCTCTGCGCGTAGTTCGGTTTGCTGTGCTTAATTGTCTATCGGTGTATCGAATTCATTGTCAGTTCCTCTCATTGCCAAGCGTGGTAATGCATGGTTGAGACGCATCCAATGGTGTCACTTCACAAGAGGCTACGGGGATATCCGTGTGGGGTAAGGGCATTTTTGAGCGGGTAACTCAGGCCATCGATCACAACCAATTTGCCCACCACCTCCAAGGGGATAGCCGGACAAGCAGGCTCACTGCTCGGTTGGCTATCCTCCCTGATCACCACCACCACTCCTACCGGACCGACGGCATCCACCTCCTTCACGGCGTCCTCCGATGCCTTCCCTATTCGTTTCCTGAGTGAGGATACGCAACTTTGTGAGAATTGCCACTTCAATCCTCCTGCATCGGAGCCGCACCTATTCTCGATCGAAGGAAAACCCAAAATAACCATGCCCCCAATAGTGAGATCGTAGCCCCGGCGATAAACATCTTCGAGAACCCGACGCTGGCGATGGCAAATCCACCAGCTATGGAGCTGAGCGAATAACTGAGTCCGCCTGCCATATTGAAAGCACCCGCCATCGACGTACGCCATCGCCTCGGCGCCAGCTCCTGGTGGTACACCGTGATTGATGCATGGCGCATAGTGGCGAAACCTGTGAGCACCAAGTAGGACACGCCAGCTACCCACCACGTGGGAAACATCGCGATGGGTAGTATGACCACGGCACCGGCGACGCTGGTCAGGATCACGAGTGCACCGTGACCTAGGTGTCTGGTGATCACAGGTGTGGCCAGTCCGCCAATGCCACCGGCAAGCTGAGCGCACGCCAACAACAGGCCGATAAAGGCCGTCGATACACCCAAATTTTCGTCTAAATAGACATTGAAAAACGACTGGACAGCCCCGAATCCGAGGTATTGAATCATCGCGATTGTGGCCAGAACGGCGATCATCACGCGCGGACCGCCCTTTTTGCCTGATTGCTCCGTACCACTAGGTTCCTCCGACGGTTCGGTGGTCGCGCTAAGCGCGATTATCGCTGGCGCGAACAACAAGCTTCCGATCAGCAGCGACCAACCGTAGGGGGCGGGACTGTCGAGATCCACGTCGAGTATCGAGGCGCAGATATCTGGCAGCAACCCGCCAATCAAGCTTCCGGCAACACCCGCTAACGGCCACATGGCGGTGTGGATAGAAAATGCGTGGGTTCTTTCCGTCGGACCTGTCACCGCCATCATGAACGGATGTGCGTTTACCATGAACAACGCAAACCCCCACGAGCGCGCGATTCTCACACCGACCAGCCACTCGCCACGAATCTCCGCGGGCACGTACTGAGATACACCGACCAATCCGCTACAGAGCACCGAAACTGTCATTCCCGCAATCATGGCGCGCCGGGTACCTATCCGTCTTCCGACCGCAGCCGCAGGAAGGCCGAAGGCAGCAAACGTAAAAGCACTGACGCCGTTCACGATGCCAAGAAATTCCGCACCAAAACCGAGACGAAGTATGTACAAATTCAACAACACTCCGAATATGCCCATTGAGGAGATCGTGAGTCCTGCCAACGCGGCCGACAGCAGATACAGCCTCGCATTTGGCCCAAGTCTCCGCACTGCTTCAGTGTAGGTGGTCAAAAAACCTCACATTGAAGGAAGGTGTTGTGGTATAGGTTTTTGTTGAACATCGAGGCGTGATTCTCTGTATAACAACGAGCACTCCAAGTATTTCCGAAAGATCAGCCAGAAACCACGACGCATTTACACCGGAATCCCATCCACATCTCCTCACCAAGACAATACCTTGAGCCATTCTCCTTTGAGACCCTCGAGTTAGTACCTAAGTTTGAGATGGGTGCAGAAGTTTGAAGAGGGTCAGATGCGTCTATCGTTTATGCTTCTCGATCCTTGCCTTCCTCGGCCTGGTGATACTGTCACCATATCCGGTTGGCACGTGCGGTGGGTCCTTTCGTACAATTCTTCCCATGAATCAAGCAGATGAGCGAGTCCTCTTTGTGGTCGGCGGTGACACGGTCACCACTGGCGTGCAGATTCAGTACAACGGCAATAGCGAGGACTTTGCCCGGATACTGTCTGCACCGTCCGTTTCTAAGCTTGCTGTCTGCCAGAAGAAACTCCTTCTTCAACTCCAGCTCACAACCCAACCTTCGTTTTCCCTAGATTCGAGGGAGGACGAAACGTGTGGTATTGTGGATCCTCTTATTTTCCGAACCTTCCAAGAAGCGATTGCCGGATGACTCAGCAACAATGGATACAACCTCGGCGACCTTGGAGACGCTATCCTCGCCCCGTACGTGGATGCGGAGTACTACGCGTGAGGCCTCCACGAACATTTGTGGTGTTTGCAATTTTGGCTGGCTTTTGGGCCACGACACTGGCACAAACGCCATTCATAGCCGACTCCGAGCTACGAAACCGACTGCGTGCGGCTTTGGGTAGAGGGAACAGTACTTTGCGGGTCGAAAACCTCAGTGGCATGCAGTTTCTGCTGGCCGAGAACGCCAATATCGCCAGTTTGAACGGGATCGAACATGCCAGTAGCCTCGACCTATTACAACTTTACCGAAATCAGATTATCGACGTGCAGCCGCTTGCCTCGCTGCGCAAGCTGTCCTGGTTGGATCTGGAACACAATCACGTCCGAGACCTTGGGCCGCTGACGGAGCTTCGCGAACTCCTGCATCTAAATCTCCAGTCAAACAGAATAATCGATCTGAATCCCCTTAAAGATCTGGTCCATTTGCAGACCCTATGGGCAGGCAACAATTCGATCCGCGAGTTGTTACCTCTGGCAAACCTGCGCAAATTGAGTGATCTCGTATTGGCCAGGAACAGGATCCACGACCTCACACCTCTAACGAATCTCGTGCATCTAAGGAAACTGCGTTTGTCGAAGAACAAAGTAGAAAACGTGGGGCCGCTAGCGGACCTGAGAGACCTCGAGTATCTAAGTTTTGCGGATAATGACGTGGTCGATTTGGCACCACTTAAATCTATGACCCATCTCGTCCAACTTGCCGCGCATGGCAATCGTTTACACGACCTCGAACCGCTTCGCAATCTCGCCGCCTTGCGATCGCTACGCCTGACGGACAACCAGATCGAGAGGATCGATGGGTTAGCGGGCTTGCATGACCTAAAAGAATTAAGGATATCGAACAACCAGGTGTCGGACTTGAGACCCATTGCAGCTATTGGAGGTCTTCAAGTGTTGGAAGCGGGTCATAACCGGATCCACGACCTCGGTCCTCTAACTTCGGCAGAACAGCTCGAAGTACTGCAACTACCCGGCAACGGAATTAGCGATCTCGCCGCGCTGATGGAACTGAACCGTTTAGAAGTGCTAGAAATTTGGGACAACCCGTTAAGCGCAACAGCGTTGAATCAGCAAATTCCGCTGTTACAGTCGCGGGGTGTAGAAGTGATCTGGTAGCCCCTAAGCATGTCACGCAATTTCTGGACCGGAATAACCGTTTAGGGGTGTGCTTCACGACACGACTAGAGCATAATCGCCGTCGAAAAACATCGTAAGAACCGTCTTGCCTAGAAACTCGCCGTGCTTCGCTGCTCGGCTGAAGTGGGGAAACGGCATACGCAGGATGCTTAACGATATTACCATCCATCGCCAACAATGCTTCAACCCGTTCCGCCGTATAAATGAATCGGAACCGGTGGCGATGCCACGCTAGATAGCTGCTGTATTTTTGAAGTTTGTACAACGCGGATGCCAAAACGGATGGGGCGTAGATCAATTTTTCCGCATCCTGATCAGCGAGCCGGTCTCGTGTTCGGAGCAACACCACCTACAGTAGCGTATTACCCCGTTGGTTCCAGCGCAACCAGCAAAATTCCGGGCCACAGATTCACAACCAGTTGGTTCTAATTACCCGACTAAAAAACAACAGCAGCACATGCCCGAATATGTGACTCACGGACGTGGTTGCTTGAACAACCAGCCAGGCGAATGCACTTCATCGCGCTGTCGCGATTCTTCATGTGAGCGAACTCCGGGGCGATACCGCGTAAGACGCGTGCTCCCCAAGCGCCGCTCTTCTCTCAGGCTGGGTGAAACCGCAGCGTCAGACCTGCGGTTTTTTCTCTCGCACAACCCTGAACAATCAACCCCCGTCCAAGAACCACCAAACCCCCCAACCAACCAAACAGCAAAAAGTCGACGGCCGCGACGACAACAAACATCCAAATGAGCAAGATTATCGACTTTGTATGGGGCACAATTCTTTCCTGTAGCAAGACATTCGACTCCAAACAAAACAGAACACGAGCCCTTATTTATTAGGTTAAATAAGATGTTGTCAAAAGATCGTTTGTGCGTAATGAGGTGGGAGAATGTAGGACTGCGACCATGCCACGGTTGTAGGGACTACGATGGTATATACCAACAATGCGCCGTATTACGGCTACGACTGTAGGCGTTCAATCAGACGCTCTCGTATCTCCTGCAAGACGGAGAAGTTCACAATTTTCTGATTCTGATTATCAACAACATAGAACGCATCGACGGCGCGGTTGGCAGCGGTGTTGATAATGGCCATATGGATATCCAGATCCATCTCGCCTAGAGTATGGGTGATCTTATAGAGCAATCCGACCAAGTCCTGCGCGGTGACATCGATTACGGTGTAACGATCGGAGATCCGATTCTCGAAGTTGACTTCGGGTGGTTTAGCCGAACTGACGGCTTTCCGCCGATCCCATTGCGCACTGTAACGCTGGAGTAGATCTTTCGCTTTGAGACGCAAGGAAACAACCTCGTCCAATCGTTCTCGTACGCGCTTCTGTTTCCACAGCGGCAAAACGGAATTGCCGTCCACATCGGTCACTTGAAAAATGTCCAAAACATGGTCGTCGTCTCGGGTGTTGACGTCAGCACGGAGTATGTTCACATCGTTCACCGCTAAAGCCCCGCAGATCTTGGCCAGAAGTTGCCGTTGGTCCTTCGTCGCCACCAAAATCTCGGTGTGGTCACGGTGCTCGACGAAATCCGCCATCAACGGTTTTTCGCCCAGTGCATTCAGAAGATTTAGATGTAATTCGATCTGCTCCCGTTTGTACGCCAGGAGGTAGCGTGTGGCAAGCTTTTGAACGTGCTCTTGGAAGGCGACAACCTTCAGGGCTGGCCAAGTCGGTGTGATTTCCTCAAGGTGGGTATCCAGTAACTGGCGTGCACGCTGCTTGTCTTCAAGTGTTTTCATGCCGGACTGCAGTTGCTCACCGGTCTTGTGATAAAGCTCCCACAGGAGAGCAGCTTGCCAATCCGTCCATGCCTCGCTGGCAACGGCGGACAGGTCGGCGAAGGAGAGCAGATATAATGCGGTCAACCAGTCCATGGAGGCGAAGAGCCCGGCGAACTCCGCAATCATACGATAGTCATCGAGATCGCGGCGCTGCGCCATTATCACGAGATCTTGATGATGCTCGACCAGAAACAACACGTATCTCTTATCGTCTTCCGGTAGCCCCATGCGTTCGAGAAGCTCTTTTGCCATCTCCACGCCACACGATACATGCTCCTGACGTTTTGATTTCCCGATGTCGTGGAGCAGGATCGACAGATACAACAAGTCGCGTCGTTCGAGTTCCTTCAAGCCTTGAGCCAAACCTCTCTGGTCGCTGGACTCGGACAGCGTATCCATGTTGTCCAAGGCAACCAGCGTGTGTTCGTCAACGGTGTAGCGATGATAGATGTCATACTGCACCAAACAGGTCAGTGCGCCAAATTCCGGCAGGTACGCACCCAATACACCAAGTTCGTGCATCTGCCGAAGAGTAGGTGCGGTGCGGAACTTGCGGCGAAGTATGCGCATGAACACATCGCGCGCCTCAGGTGAACGGCGAACGTTATCATCAATAAGGTGGAGTGAGGAGCGCACCGCACGCTGGGTCTCTTCGCTAAGGCGCAGCTTTTTGGCTTGGGACAGATGGAAGATTTTCAGCAGTCTCAAGGGATCATGACTGAAGTACTGCGCGCCGTAAAGCAGCACGATTTTACCCTCGACAGCGGTAACATCCCGCTCTAGCAGAATGCTTCGATGACCGTTACGCTGCCGTCGCGTCAAACGCTCGAAGGAAAGCTCGGCGAGATGGTAAATGGCACGCGCATGCAGGTAATAATCACGCATGAAACGCTCGACAGCTAGTTCCTGGCTGTTGCCCTCGTAACCCAAGCGCTCGCCGATTCTGGCTTGCAGCTCGTGATCGAGAACATCGCTCTTGCGTTTGGCCCCAAAATGCATCTCGTGACGGACCTTCCACATGAAATCACGCCCGGATGCAAGGGTTTCGATTTCCGGGGGATCTAGGAACTTTTCCAGCAACTCGCGATCTACTTTGGGCTGCAAAACCCGAGACTTCAGGGCCCACTCGAGAGCACTGATCTCTCTCAATCCCCCGGGACTTTCTTTCAGGTTCGGTTCGAGGAGCTGCACTGAGCTGCTATTTTGGTGATGCAGCTGGCGCATCTTTTGTAGGTTGGTGGCCAAACCCTTTGGTATCCGTTTGTAGAAGCGCTCTTGAAATTCCGCGAACAAACTATCGTCTCCGGCAAGCAAACGACCGTCCATCATCGCCGTGCACGATACGAGGTCTTCCCTGGCCATCCTGACCGCCTCGAAGATCGTTCGGCTACTATGTCCAACGTCGAAACCGAGGTCCCACAGTGGATGTAGAACCCCGGCGATCAGATCGGGACATTTGTGTTTTTCTTTTTTGAAGAGAAACAGAAGATCTATGTCAGAGAGCGGCGCCATCTCCTTACGGCCGTAACCTCCCAAGGCGACGAGAGCGTGATCACTTGACGGGTATTTGCTCAAAGCCTCAGCGTACACTTTCGATACCAACAAATCCGCCATGCTCGAAATAGCCATAGCTGTTTCAATACCTTTGGCACCGTTCTGGTGCTCGCCACGAATATGCTCCATCTCCGACTTCCAGAAGTCGGCTAGACGGTCGGTTGTCAGGAATGTACAACCCAAACCTGTCTTCTCCTCGGGAGAGGTTGTACTCATTTTCGCCGGGGATCTGTTTTGGTCACAGCGGCTTTTTTTCGCCCCTTGTTTGATCGAAACTTGTTTTTACACGTACTCGGAGGGCACAAAACTAAATCGAGCGCTTCATCAATATCTTCGATCATATCAAATCACATCTGGCTGCGAATCGAATCGGGGATCTCTTGTAGATCTCGTTCCTGCGTGGGAGAACAACCGTCCAGATACCGGCCCGTTGCGCGCCCAACAACTTGTCGCAAATGCCGGCAAAACGCGACCTCGCTGGGTGATCTCTCCGATCATAGCCATATCGCCGCGCACCTGATTACCGGTAAAAAGAGACACCAGTGCCACCGTGATCGCCATACCGGAGGGGAGTCCATCCTTTGGGGGTGCCCCTTCCGGAACGTGAAGATGAATATCAGATTTCGCAATGGACTTGGCATCCCTTCGGAATCGTTGCGTACGCAGATATCTCAGGGCAGCTTGCGCCGACCCCTGCATCACTTCGCCAAGCTGACCCGTAAAAATAAGGTTCTTTCGTACCGGCATCTTGATGGCTTCGATGAAATGAATTCCCCCCTGTTGCGGTCGCCACATCTACTCACCTTTTTCGGCAGCAACTTCCCGAAAGAAATACGCGCGGGCCAAGAATTCCTCGAGATCTTCGGGGGCAACGGTGACCTTGCTTTTGCGGCCTTCCACAAACTTGCTGGCAGCTTTGCGGCTCCCGCTGCCGATCTGCCGTACCATCGACCGCAATCCAGCTTCGCGGGTTTACCGTTCTATTACATATCCGCTGATTAGTGCCTTTCCCGAAGGCAAGTTGACGGTCTGTTAGACCGTGCTCCTCCAATTGACGTGGAACGAGAAACTGGGAGTAATCTTGATGATCGACTGAAACTGGTTGCGGATTGACCGGGTCATCTCCTGCACCTCCATGACATCCGGGTCGCCCTGATCTTCCAGGCGATCGATCTCGTCCGATATGAGCTAACCCTCGCTGAACAGGTCTCCCATAATATCGGGTGCAACTCCCTGCAAGATGAGCCGAACACCACCATCGGGCATGCGCCATAGTTGTGGATCTTGGCCTCTACAGCCGATGGGATAGAGGTCTTCCTTCGCGGGAACCCCCACCTCTGCGTTGCACTGGGCGAAGATCCCGATTACACGCTCACGCGTCGCCATGAGCTGTTGCGGCATGCACGGGTAAACGACTTTTTTACGTATCCCAGACATTGCGGATCGGCCAAGTTAGCGTTCGGATCGCTTTCCGAGGGCGCATCTGTCAATGCCGACTCCAGAGTTTTCGGAGGAAGAAACGTACGAGAGAATTAACGTAAATACCTATCAATCTTAGAGCTTAGCTTGACACGTGTCAAGATGGATATATACTGGGAGAAACGAGAAAATGGAAAGAAAAAACACTATCATTTTCATCGCAAAGCGTATTTTTTTCAAGTAAGATCGTTCGACCAAACGACGCTTCGATGGTAGCAATTGAGATGTCAACTGAGGAAAACGGCTGAGCGGGAACATGGGCGAAACGCAGAAAGCGTTTTTGGTCGGCGTGGTACTGCCAGACATTATCCGCTGGGAAGCAGAAGATTCTCTAGATGAACTGGAGCGCTTGGCTGAAACCGCAACCCTGGACGTTGGCGGCCGTGTCCTGCAAGCGCGCAAATCGGTGGACCGGACCTTCTACATCGGCAAAGGGAAAGCGAAAGAGCTCAAGGAAGAATCCGAAGCTGCCGGTGCGGACCTGATCATCTTCGACAACGACCTCTCGCCGGCACAGATGCGCAACCTGGAAGAGCTTACCGACATGCGAATCCTCGATCGCAGCGGGCTAATCCTGGATATCTTCGCGTTGCACGCGCGGACGCACACAGCGCAGGTGCAGGTCGAGTTGGCTCAGTTGAACTATTTGTTACCGCGCTTAACGCGAATGTGGACACACCTGTCCAGACAGGCGGGAGGCGGAGCTATTCGGGGCATGGGAGCAGCAGGTGCGCGCGGCCCCGGTGAAACGCAACTCGAGATCGACCGCCGTATGATACGCAGTCGCATCAGTCGTCTGCGTTCGCGACTGGACCGCATCGGCACCCAGATGGCCACAAGCCGCAAAGGTAGATCGGATCTTTTTAAAGTGGCGCTTGTTGGCTACACGAACGCAGGGAAATCCACCTTGATGCGAGCGCTTTCCGGTACGGATGTATTGGTGGAAGACAAACTTTTCGCCACTCTCGATTCGACCTCGCGAGTCGTCGATTTGGACGGCTCACGGAAGATCCTGATGACCGATACGGTCGGTTTCATCAATCGATTGCCCCACCAGTTGGTAGCCTCTTTCCGGGCGACCCTCGAAGAAGCGCAGCAAGCGGATCTGCTGCTCCGAGTGGTAGACTTGAGTCAGCCTAATTATCAAGCCCAAACTATGACGGTGGACACGGTTCTGAAGGAACTCGGTATCGGCGACAAGCCGACAGTAATTGTCTACAATAAGCTTGATCTGTCGGGTGACGACACGGCGACCCCCATCAACGAGCTTGATAGCGTATCTGTATCTGGCCTGACCGGCGCCGGGCTAGATCAGCTGCGTCAGGTCCTCATCGAACGCAGTCTCGGCGATGTGGCCGTGCTAGACCTCCAAATACCGCTTGCGGAGGGCAAACTACTCGCTCAACTGCGGGAGCGGGGAGAGATCATTGCCGAAGAGTACAGTACGCAATTTGTGAGGCTACACGTGCGCCTGCCACGAACCTGGGCGGAGCGTTTGCAACTGACAAGCTACTCCGTGTAACGCC